>DATGHU010000012.1 GCA_035307765.1 bacterium
CAACCGGGAGCGCCCGCATCAAGGCTATCGACTGCAAGGCCGGACGCCGGCGACGTTGTTCGCCGGCAGGAAGGTCAGCTAACCAATGCCGGAACGTTCGGTTGGAGTGCAAAGGTGTCAACACCTCATCCACACTGGACAATCTAGGGGTTACTAGTGGAGATCCCGCTTCAGTCCACTCGGTATACCAAAGTCCATTCCGTTACCCGAAGTGTAGAAATCCTCTGGGGGAATGGTAGACCACGCTCCCCTACTCGGTACATGATTGGACTCATGTTTGGGCACAGGTCAACAAACAAACCCTTGAAAAACAAGCCCTAGAAATAGTGGCGGCGGGAATCGAACCTGCAACCTCTCACCCAAGAATGTAGTTGTTCGGCAAGAAAGACGAATCAGCGGGAGTCTTCCAGAATCCCTCGAATCAATGGTGTTGGAGGGGATCCCGAATGCCACCGACGACCGCCGCGGGAAAGCGCCGTGCGCTGGCCAATCTACGCCAACATCGCTCTCTCACGCCTAGCAAGGCCTTCGCACGGGTCCCGTCCGACGCCATCGCGGCCAAGCGCCAAGAGGTCGAAGCAATCCTGCAGGGGGACGCCGCAGGGTGGCTGCAGCCGTCCGACTCCGTCACGGTCGACCTCCTGGCTCGGGTGCTTGTTCGCCTCGATGCCATCGACGGGACAGAAGCAATTGACCGCTGGCTCCGTCAGCAGGCGCATGCGGCCAAGCCGGTGATGGGGATGCCAGGCTTCGTGCAAATTTATCTGCGCCTGCTCGAACGCGCGCATAGGTTGAGCGAGTCACTCGGGCTTACGCCCGTCTCTCGAAACCGCCTCGGGATCGTTGCCGGAGCGGGACTGGACCTCGCGGCGGCCTTGGCGGCAATGTCCAAAGGGGAGAAAAGCTGTCCCCCCGCCTTCCGATCTGACGGACCGGCCCCGCCCGAGGAGAAATCATCGAACGACGAGGTCGAGGAATAGTGGCGATCCAGAGGGTAGATCGGCAAACGCGGGACTTGGTAGACCAGTTGAGTCGGTGGCGCCGCGACCGCATGGCCTTCCGTCGCGAGGCGATTCTGCTGGAGGACGGGACACCTTGGGGCGAGGTGGCAGAGCCGTGGCAGCTCGAGGACTTCGCCGCCCTCGACAGCGGTCAGCATCGGCACGCCTATCTTGAACGACCTCGGGGCCATGCCAAAACTTTCGATCTGGGTACGGAGGCGGTGACGGAACTGATCCTGGGTCGGCCGGGGCAGCAGCTCTTCTGCGCTGCCGCCGACGAGGATCAAGCGAGACTCCTCTTCGAGGATGTGGCGGGCAAGTTCCGGCGCAATCCCCTGCTCAGCGCCAGCGTACGGATCACGCAGCGGGAGATCACGGTAAGAGCCACCGGGAGCCGGCTGCGCGTCCTCGCCTCCGACGCCCCGACCTCCTGGGGCCTGCGCCCAGACTGGATCGCCGTGGACGAGCTCGCGGAATGGCGCCGACGAGAGCTGTGGGACAGCCTGTGGAGCGCCACCGGCAAGCGCAGACGGTGCAGGATGTTGGTCATCAGCACTGCAGGCTGGGATTTCACTTCGATCGCCTCTGAAGTCCGTCAGAATGCCGCGCGTGAGGTCGACTGGTATTTCACCACTCGAGGCCAATGCGCGTCATGGATCGACGCTTCGTGGTTGGACCAGCAACGGCGGACCCTGCCGCCGCACGTCTTCGCCCGCCTGCACGAAAGCAAGTGGGTCGAGGGTGCGGGTGCGTTCCTGACCCGCGAGGAGGTTGAGCGTATCTTTGCGGGTCCACCACCGGTGAACGAGGCTGGGCCCCGGCACATAATCGGCCTGGACATTGGACTCGTACAGGACCGCACCGTCGCTTGCTTGGCCTACAGGTCCGGTGCGGACGTTATCGCGAAGCTGTTCCGAACCTGGGCTGGTCGAGCCGGGGCACCAGTTCAACTGGGCGAGGTTGAGGCAGAGGTAACGCAGCTTGCCCGCACGTTCAGCGCGCCTGTCATCCTCGATCCATATCAGGGTGTACTGCTCGGGCAGCGGCTTCGGGACCAGGGGGTCGAGGTGTACGAGCATCCGTTCACACTAGAGAGTCGCAGGCGCTTATTCAGCGTAGTCCTACAGCTCGTCCGAGATGGCCGTCTTAGGTGCGCTCCCCACGAAGCTCTGCGCCAGGAGTTACTGACCCTCGAGGTAAGCGAGACCACTTCTGGATGGCGGGTGGACCATCGTCCCGGTAGACACGATGATCATGTGGTCGCCCTCGCGCTGGCGGCGCACCAGCTTACATCGCAGCGACCAAAGCGATACGGGATAGATTATGGTATTGCTTGACAAACTGCTCCGTTCGTCTCCGACGACACGCGAAGACTTCCTGCTAACTGCCTCGAGCATCAGCCAGGCTAGAACGACTCAAGGCTGGACCCATTCGGTCCACCCGCAAAGAAAATCTGCAGATCGCACAGATCCATCGACCACGTATTAGCGAGTCCGCGCTGCAGGAGTGCCCAGAATTTCTTCGCCTTCAATCGGCCCCGCGACCCCACGCTTTGTCTGGTTGCATCTTTGACGTCACCGCACTATGTTTGACTTAGTTTGAGTTTTGATTTCTGACTCGAACCCGTGGCATTTCATATTCGGCAAACAGGGGGGAGCCAGTTGTTCCCTATGTTACCAAGGGCTTCGGGTGGTAACTATCAACGGAGCGAACATACAGCGGTTTCTGAGGCACGAGTCCTGTTCCTGCAGGCTGTGCAAAGAAGGGCTGTCGGGGCCCTGGAGGCTCTACGTGAATCGGTCCTCCCACTCATATCAATACCCAGTGCGCCTTTTCCTCTGGCCCGCGTTGAGTGGATCAACCGTCCTGATGGAACATGGACGCTCATCTTCCTAAGCGCCCAGAACGAGCAGGTGGTGATTGAGGACAGCCGACGTTGGGTCCCTTTTGACGTTTCGCGTACAGATGATCCCCCCGGAGTAGCGCGCGTGAGGAAGGGTCTGACAAGTTGGGCGGATCAGTTCCACCTACGTCACACCTGGGTACTGAATGCGGCACTCGGCACACTACGACTATGGCAGATCGCCCCCCAATCCCTGAAACGGACTGACTGGGACCTGAGCTTTTCTTGGGGAATATCAAAGCGAGCGTTAGAAATCGATCCCCCCGGCTCAGAGTGGCATTGGGACCCCATCGCGGTCTGGTCCGGACTCCCCGTGGAACCATACATATTCCAAGACGCGTGGCTCATTGACCGGGAAACGCGACCTGAGGCCACGCGTCGTATCATGGAGTCCTGTGCCACGAACCTGAAAGTGTACCTAAATCGCGTAGAATCTCTCGCTCGGGAGCGAGGCCTTAAGCGGGCGAAGCAGAAGCGCAATCCCGAGCACTTCGAATGGTTGGTTGACTACCAGACAAACGAATGGAATCACCGGAAGATTGCTGATCACTACAGCAAAAACGGGAAAATCCTCACCGAAGATGCAGTAGGCAAGGCTCTGCGGGGGACGGCCGCTCTGATCGGCCTCATCCTGCGCCCTCCCGGGAGAGGCGGCAAACCGACCTCGAAACCCCCGACTTAGCCGTCCCCCCTCCAGCTCCTGTGCTGAAAGTCCGGCACCTCCGATAATGGTGTCGGAGGTGATGCGCTGTGCTCCTACGTGTTCCACGTGTAGCTAGGGTGCTGGATGTTCACGATCACCGCGTTTACAAACTGATCCGAAACGGAGTACTCCCTTCTGTTCGCCTGGGCCGTCAGGTTCGAGTTGACGAAGATGCCCTCCGCGACTGGATTCGACGCGGTGGCCAGTCACTTCCCGGTGGTTGGCGACGCGAGCCCAACGCTAAGACCCTCTAAAAATCGCTGACCACCCGCCCCGGCTTGGGGGTCTGAGCGGTTGGCCGATGGAGGCAGGCGATGCTGATGACTTCCTCCGTTTTCATTCATAGCACACCTCGGCGGCGCCACGCCAACGATAGCCTTCCGCTCGAGGCGCGAGAAAGCAATATCCTGTTCAACGATGCGAGCGCGATCGCCACGATTTACACGGCTCAACTTCCTCTCATGGCACGGCCCCGGAAACACCCGGAAGCCGAGCTCAAGCGTGAGAGACGCATCCCCGCGTAATCCGCCTCGGGCGGCGGATTCTCATATCCCGCGTGGCTGTAGAGCGCTGGCTCGCTTCCGGAGACGTGCAACAAGAGGATGCCTACGCAAAATGGGCCACTTAAAAGCGAGAAGCCCGGCTGACGGGCCGGGCGGAAAGGAGGCGATCTAATGCGCCCCCATTTTACCACGAAAGCGCCGTTTTGAGGCAAGCCTTCCCTTGAACCGGAACGATCCACAAAACCTTTGAGGAGGCCCACTGATGGACATGAACAAGAATCCTCTCACGAAGAAACCTACCTTCATGTACATGGGCCCTAATGCGATCACCGAAGGTGTGCTGATTGACATCCGCGCGCTCGGCTGCATCACGCCGGACGGGAAACCAGTCGCCTACGTGAGCCGCGCGGTGTGGGACGCGTTCACGAGCGTCGCACAACCGCCGCTCCAGCCAGATACAGACGTCGCTGTCCTACGAGACGTGGTGAAGTCTCTCGCCCGGACGGGCAACTTCGACGGCGAGATGTACATCGACGAGTACTCCGGGCATGAGCTGTGGTTGATGCCGAATGGAGACGGTCAGGGCGGTGTGGTGTTCACGTTGCTGGAACCAGAAGATTACTAAATGGAGGCGACTCCTCATTGAAACGAGTGAAAAAATCCAGTTTCGCAACAATCTAAGGAGGGGTCAATGATGCCAGAAAATCGGGAATGGGAAGAGCGCAAAGGCGACGCAGACGAAGTGGTGTGGGGCTCTCCCGGCAAAACCGTTAATTTCGATTCTTACCTCGGCCGAGAGGTGAAGACAGCATCCTATGGGCCAATGACGCGGCATTGGTTTGAACTAGATGGCCAGCGCGTTTGGTGTCGTGGATACTCAGTGCTCAATAGACGGCTGAGCGATCGTGACATCGGACGACCGGTTCAGATCGAGTACACCGGCACCCGCATTTCGGCCAACGGCCACCCGAACCCTACGAAACTCTTCAAGATCTCGTTCCCCAAAGAGAAAGCTGCTCCGAGCGCCGAGATGACCTCCCTGTTCGATCTACCTGATCGGGCAAACGCGGGGGACGAAGTGGTGCCGTTCTAGCGGAGAGCCAGGGGAGGCGAGCGGCATCGCCTCCCCTCTCCTTCAAAGTGAGGCGTCTCATGGACACCTTTTCTCCTACGGACGATTCGCACAACGGTGGGATCCGCGCCACATCGACGCCAACAGGGCAAGACACCGACGTGTCGATGGTCCGCGCGGCGCTCAGCGACCTCGTAGTGCTCGTGGCGGTCACGCGGACGGTGTGCTGTTGCCTATGGGGGGCGAACGACACGCTCACCCTCCAGTACTCGGAGGCGGAGCGGCATGTCCTTCTCAAGGGGTACCCCGATCCGCTCCATGCGTGGCACTGCGATGAGCGCTACGAGACATGGCGCACAGACGAGCCGCAGCTATGACCTTCTCCTCGCCGCACGAGCAGTTTGTGGCGATCGTTCACGCCCTGCAATGTAAGAACCCGGGGTGCGCCTGCCAGCAGGATTTGGAGATGATCCGGAGTGTCGACGTTCACTGCCCCGTCCACGACGATGCGCATCCCTCGTTCACGGTCACGGAAGCCGCCGACCGCGTGCTGACTCATTGTAAAGCGGGCTGCGGTTTCGACGTTGTGAGCCAGGCGCTCAGGGTCATCGGGCTCTGGACCCTGCCAGCGCCGTGCGGACTCACCCTCGACCAACTCGCCGAGGCGAAACGGTTGTCTGTCGATTTCATCAAGTCGTTTGGCGTTTACCAACTGAACGAACGGCAATCTCCCGCGGTCGCGATCCCCTTCCACGGCCGTGACGGCGACGAACGGACGATTCAAATTCGTCAATCGCTGGATGGCGACCGTTTCCGCTGGTTGCGAGGGGGTCCGGACGTGCCCTATGGCCTCCCCAAGCTCTCCACGATTCTCGCCACCGGCTACGTGATCATCGGGGAAGGCGTCAGTGATGTCTGGACGGGCTGGTACCATTCTCTGCCCATGAT
This sequence comes from bacterium, assembly GCA_035307765.1. Lineage (NCBI taxonomy): Bacteria > bacterium. The sequence continues at coordinate 6,131 of DATGHU010000012.1, forward strand.
CGGCGTCCCGAGCGCGTCGACTTGGGACGCCTCCTGGGCGGCGTTCTTCCCCGAAAACCTTAAGAAGTACATATGGTGCGAGGACGCTGCAGGCTGGGGCCTCGTCGACAAGATCGTCCGAGACCTGCCCGATGCGCTCGTGCTCCTGCCGCCCGAGGGCGTCAAGGATCTCAGCGCGCTGCACATCGCGGATCCCGAGACGGTGAAGACGATCGTGGCGCGGATGATTGCCGCGGCGAAGCCGGCATCGGAATTGACCGAGGAACGGAAACGCGCCGAGGCCGCAAAGCAGGCCGCGGCGGCGCTCGAGCAGAGCACGGGATTGCTGGACGACCCGGAACTTATGGATCGGATTGGTTATGTGTTACAGGCCAGGGGCTTGGTCGGGGACCTCTCTGGTGTGAAGTTATTGTACTTAATGCTGACGTCGCGGTTCTTGAGCCGTCCGGTGAACGGGTATGTCGAAGGACCGCCCTCGGTCGGCAAAAACTACTGCATCGATTGCACGAAATCGCTCTTTCCCGACGACGCCTACTATGAGCTGACATCGTCGTCCGATCGGGCCGCCGTCTTTTCCAAAGAAACGTTCGCCAACAAAATGGTGATCATTAGCGAGGTGACGGGCCTGAGCCAGGACGGCGTCGGCGCCTCGATCATCCGCGAACTGGCCTGGCGTGGGCAGCTCAGGTACGAGATCACTGAAAAGACCAAGAGCGGAACCTTCGAGACCCGGCTCATCATCAAACCCGGGCCGACAGGATTCATTACGACGACGACGGACGGGGTGGAGCCGCAACTCGAGACGCGCATGTTTCCGCTGACCGTTTCGGATACGCCCGAGCAAACGCGGCTCATCGTCAATGAGCTATCCAGGCAGGCGGAAGAGGGCGAGCCCGAGGTTGACGTCTCCGCGTTGGTCGCGGTGCAGCGCTGGCTGGCGTTGGCCGGTCAGTATACTGTGATCATACCGTTCGCGAAAGCGCTGGCGACGCTCGTGAACGTGCGCGCGATCCGGATGCGTCGGGACTTCTCGCAACTGCTTAACTTGATCCGGTCCTCCGCCATCCTTCACCAGCGGCAGCGACCACGAGACTCCCGTGGCCGAATTCTGGCAACTCTGCGGGACTATGCGATCGTGTACGATCTCGTGGCCGGCTTCCTCGGGGAGGAGGGGGGCGGGTTGGCTCCAGGGCAGCGCGAAGCGGTCGAGGCGATCAGGACGCTCCAGGACGGGGATGACCGGAGGCCTGTCTCGGTCTCTGAGGTCGCGAAACAGCTCCGGATCGACCCGAGATCTGTTACTCACCGAATCCAGAAGCCGCTGCGCCTGGGGTACCTGGTCAACGATGCCGAAAGGCACCGGCCCTGCAAGCTCCGACTGGCCGAGGACCCCTCCGTCGCGGCCAGCTCGGTTCCGACGCTGCGGGTGCTGGAAGCTGCGCTAAGCCGCCCCATCACCAGCGGACCAGCGCCATCTGCCAAGCCCCCAGAAACTGACAGCACCGCAGCACTTGCTTCTGCGGCCGTTGAAAATCAAGCGTTCCAGGTGCCGGTGCCCCTAAAACGTGTAAACGGCACGCCAGGCGTATCCGACCCTTCCGCCGTCACGGGAAACGGTGGAGCCGGTGCCCAGGTGCCGTCGGTGCCGTCTACCTCCAAAACCTACGTTGGCATCTCAAGCGGGCCTGCATCAAGGCCGGGCGAGTCAAGTGCCGTGGAGTCGTCCATCTTGGGGGGGATCGCGGATGGTGGAGACGGAGACGGAATCCGCCTCCCCCCCGAACAGACCTCCCTTCCGGCGGACGGGGACGGGGACCCGGACGAACTTGTCAGCCTCCTCGAGCCTCCCGGGGCCGGGTAACCAGTCCGTGTCGAGCCAGAAACCGACCGCATACCCGGTGGCGCGGCTCCTGTTGGACCTCCGTCGGCAGGGTGTCCAGACGATTCAGAGGACGAGCGGGGTAGCGCTTGTATGCCCCCGGCATGTCCGCACACTCGAGCTCCAGAGCCGCGTGCAGGTCAACGCGCTGGCGCTCGCGGACCTCCTCCAGGGTCTTCACGTCACTCTCCACCTTGGCATCCCGGAGGATGCCTGGTGGCGGCACCTTGAGCAGGTAGCGGGGACCGGGACGAAACCGACCGCCGCCCGTGCGGCCGTGGCAACGGTGCTGGCCGGGAAGCCGATGCTCCCTGACACTTTGGACGAGCCCCCGGCCATGATTCCGGAGACCGAGCCGGTCGCCGTGGACGTGGAAACGATCGGCGGCGTCGCCAGCGATCATCGGGTGCCGCTACCGTGGGTCGATCCGTCCGAACTCGTCTGCGTCGGGTTCTCGATTGCCAACTGCCGGTTCGCGTTCCCAGCATCGGACCGAGCGAACATCCAGCGGTTTCTAGGAACCTCAAACCCCAAGGTTTTCCATAATGCCATCTACGACCTCGTATGGTTGCTCGACGCGGCGTTCGAGATCCGCGGGTCCGTCCATGACACCCTGTGGTCGCGGGCGTTCGAGAATGGTGCTGGCGTGCACGGGCTGAAGGTCACCGGCACCTTCACGTATGCGGTGCACCTCCCGGAGAAGACGCCAGACCTGGCAAAGGTGCTGACCTACTGCGCGAACGACGCGAGGAACACCTTGAGCCTCTTCAACCCGACCTCGCCGTGGTGTTCGCATCCGTTGTACCGGCTCTATCAACGCATGGCACCGCGGGTCGCCGCCATCTCCAGAACCGGCCTGCCGTTTTTCCGGGACCGAGTTGAGGCCCGATACGCGGAGGCCGTGGCGCGGGTAGCGTGGCTCGACGCCGCCCTGGGGCAGATCGCGCGGATCAATTGGCGGAGCGCCGACCAGGTGGCGCATGTTCTGGAGGAGGCACTGCCCAACCGTTGGACGCCGGGCGGACAGCGCGTGGTGGACGACGCGGCCCTCCGCGAGTGCGAACATCCAGCGGCCGCCGTCCTGCTCGAGAAGCGCGAGGTGGACAAGGTCGTTGGCACATACCTCAGGCCGTTCCTCCAGCGGGATCGCGTCTGCGGCCTGATCACCCTCAACGCAGCGCGGACCGGCCGGACCTCGTCCCGCTACACCAACCTGCAAAACATTCCGCGGTCGCTGCGTACGCTGTTCGGGAAAGCGGGCCACGATTGGGTCAAACTCGACTTCGCGGCCGCCGAGCTCGTGGTCGCGGCTGTCGTCGCGGAGTGCTCGTCACTGCTCGCCTGGTTCCGGGAGGGCAAAGACCCACATGCGGAAACCGCGGCCCGTATCTTCCACAAGCCGTCCCTATCCGTCACCGCCGAGGAACGTGCGGTCGGCAAGACCCTGAACTTCTCCCTGTGCTATGGCGGCACGGCGCGGACGATCGTCCAACGGGCGACGAGCTACGGCTTGGCGTTCTCCCTCCCCGAGGCCGCGACGTTTCGAACGGCGTGGTTCGCCGCGTTCCCCGAGATGACCGCCTGGCAGGCGGAGACGATGCGCCAGCTTGAGGACGGCGAGCCGATTCGCAGTCCGTTCGGCCGCATGTGGACGATCCCGCCGCACTCGAGCCACGAGCGGAACATGGCGCTCAACGCCCCCATCCAAAGTACCGCCTCCGACCTGCTCCTGCTTGCGGCGGACGCAATCTGGGATGTCCTCCCCGGGCCGGTGGTCAACCTGGTGCACGATGAGGTTGATGTGCTGATTCCCAAAGGGACGTGGGACGAGGCACAGTGGCGGGACATCGCCAGGCGGATGGCCGGCGTCGACGCGCGGTTCCCCATGCGGGTGGAAGTCGCCGTCGGCCCCGACTGGGGGGCGACGGTAGAGCAGTTTGTCGAGGGCGTATCGGTGTGAACACTGCTAAGCGCGGAGTGCCAGCGAATTGCCCCGGCATGCCCGCGCTGTGGTGCACGGGCCTAACGTCTGCGGCGCATGAGATCGCAGTGATGGAGCGTGTGGAGGAACGTCAGCGATGGATCGGCAGAGAAGAGACCGATGGGAAGCGAAAACCCAATGAGCGGTGAGCGGCAGCTCTTACTGACTGTTCGCGAGGCGAGCCGGCTGCTTGGCCTGTCAGAACGGCGGCTCTATGCTCTCATAGCTGAAGGAAGACTTCCAGGAGACATCATGATTCGGCTCGGTCGAGCTATTCGACTCAGCGCGCCACGGCTTCGGCGATGGCTTGGCGCTGATCCCACCGGAGAGCTGGGTATGGACGATAACCAGAGTCGGCCGACCATCGCACAAACACTTCGACGCTCTGCCTCTGACGACGGTGATTGAGGGATTCGTGCACGCCTGCTACCGGGTTGCTACCGAACTGGGGAGGACGTGAATGCGGTAAGCCAGAAGCCGCAGGATGCCAAAGGAGGTGCGGCTGTGCGCGGATATGTGGTAAAGCGTGGTCCCCATTCATTTGCAGCCGTAGTCTACATCGGGCGCGATGCTGATACCGGCAGGGAGCGGCGGAAATGGTTCAGCTTCAAGACGCGTCGCGAGGCTGAAGCCCACGTTACTTATCTTGTCTCCCAGATCCAAGGGGGTGGAACGCTCCCGGCCACCAAGCAACGGGTCGGGGAGTACCTGGAGCAGTGGCTGAAAGACTATGCGGAGGGCTCCCTCGGACCGATCACCATCGTGCGCTATCAAGGGATCATCCGCAAATACCTCATCCCTACCCTGGGGCACGTTCCGCTAGCACGTCTGTCCCCGCAGACCATTCAGGGCTACCTCACTGGTCTTCAGCAGAAGGGTCTTTCCACAACCACAGTGCGCTATCACGCAGTGATTCTGCACGAGTCCTTCGGTCATGCTGTTAAGTGGGGGTTGGTCGCCCGTAACCCCGTTGATCACGTGCAGGTCCCGCGTAAGCAATACGTCGAGATGCGTATTTGGGACGAGGAACAAGTCAAGCTCTTCCTCGCCGAGGGGAAGCGGTCGAGCCCCTACTACCCACTCTACCTCGCCGCCCTCACAACCGGCATGCGACAGGGGGAACTTTTGGGATTGCGGTGGCAGGATGTTGACTTTCTGCTCGGTGAGGTCCGGGTCACGCAGACGTTCTACCGCCTCGGGGGGCGGGCGATCTTCAAAGCGCCAAAAACGGATAAGGCCCGACGCACGGTCGCGGTCCCTCCAGTTCTGTTGGAGGCTCTGAAGAGCCTAGGCGAGGTACGGAACCGGCGGAAACGGGAGGCTGGCGACGCGTATGAGGACTTGGACCTCGTATTCTGCCAAACCCTGGGTAAACCGCTACATGCCCACAACGTCGTCCGGCGCGATTTCCGGGACGTCATGAAGCGTGCAAAAGTTCCCCGTATCCGGTTCCATGATCTGCGGCATTGTCACGCCACGCTGCTCCTCCAGCAGGGCGTCCACCCGAAGATCGTGCAAGAGCGACTTGGGCACGCCACACCGGCATTCACGCTTCACATTTACAGCCATGTGCTACCGGGGATGCAGCATGAAGCAGTTGCCCGGTTGCAGGACCGCCTGTTCAGTAGCCATAGTGGTGAGAATGAATCTAGCAGCCGGTAGCAACCGGTAGCAGATTTGAAGATCTCGGGTGGAGCCGTCATGCGGAAACCGTTGATAAATATGGAGCCGGCGAACGGATTTGAACCGTTGACCTGCGCATTACGAGTGCGCTGCTCTACCACTGAGCTACGCCGGCCCGGTTGGCACCGCCAAGTATACCCCAGGGGGGCCAGCGCCACAACCTCCCTCACGATCGCCTGCGGAACGCTCGTGAGATGCCGGCCTTCGGTAAGCCGGTCGCCGTCTAGTGCTGCCCGCGCGAATGTTCCATGATGATCAGGATGCCAGCGACTAGGGCGATTATGTATATCAACTGGTAAAAACCTGCGAGGAAACCGAGGATGCCGAGCGAGCTCAACCCCGCGAGCACCAGGTACACTCCGAGCAGAAACATTCCCCAGTTCGTCACTCGCATCGGTGCCCTCCCTTCACATATGGCGCGGACAATCTGACGGCCGCGCCCTCACCATCCCATCGCATAGCCGTTGCGCCGAGGGTCCGCGCCCCCCATCATCCAGCGGTCGTCCCGAAAGACGATCCCCTGTCCCCCTCCGACCCGCGCCGACCAATCCTCGAGGATCTCGAGCCGGTACCCGCGGGCGGCAAGGGCCTTGCGAACCGCGGGCGGGAACCGCCCTTCCAGGAGGAGGACCTTGGGCGGCAGCGGGTCCCCGACATCGTCCTTCCACCGGAACCGCGGCGCCGCGATCGCGTCCTGAATGTTCTTGTCGAAGTCGATCAGGTTGATGATCATCTGAGCGGTCGTCTGTGGAATGCCATAGGATCCGGGGGTGCCGATCATGAACGCGAGCCGCCCCCCTTTCGAGACGTGCGCGGGTCCGAGTGGGTCAATCCCAAACGATTGGGTCGGCCCTACCGGCACCTCGTTCAGCCCGAAGACGTGCATCGGCGACGAGGGTGATTCACGCCGCTTCCCGGGGGCGAGTTCCTTGGGATCCCCCGGGATCAGCGTGCACCAGTGGTGCCCGTTGTTCATCGCGATACCGGTCCGGCCGATGACGACGCCTGATCCGTACGAGGAGCCTAGTGTTTGCGTGATGTTGACCGCGAGCCCGCTCGCATCGGCGGCGGCCAGGTGGGTGGTCGAGCGCTCGGGCGCGGACCGAGCCCGGCGAATCCGCTCCGCCGTCCGGCGGCGGCCGCCGTTGCGGGTCGCCCGCGCGACACGCCGCCGCGAACGGCCCCCCATCGCGTCCATGCGGCGGCTCACCTCCGCCCGGAGCTCGCGGATGCGCTCGTCGCTCAGCATCCACGCCAGCGGCACCTCGACGAACAGGGGATCGGCGACGTGGGCCGCCGCGTCCATTCGAGCGAGCCGGATCGCCTCGGCGACCACGGCCACGTGCGCCGGGCCGAGATGTTCTAGGTCGGCGAGGTTGAACGCCTCGAGGATGCGCAGCGTTTGAAGGATCTGCACCGCGCTGCTGGGAGGCGGGGTCGTGCGAAGCTCGTACCCCCGATACATCGCGGTGACCGGCGCCTCCCAGTGCAACGAATCGGGATAGCGCTGTAGGTCCTCTTCTGAAATCAACCCGCCGTGCTCGACCATGTAGGTGGCGATCGTCTGGGCGATGCGTCCTTCGTAGAAGGTCATCCACCCTTCTTGAGCGATCGTCCGGAGCGTCAGGGCGAGGCCCGGCTGGCGAAGCAACTCGCCCACCGCGTATGGACGGCCGTCGTTGAGGTAGGTGCGGGCGGCGTCGGGGTGCGGGGTCAGACGGTCCACCGCCAGGGCCGTCCGCTCGAAGTCGAAGCGCGTGACCGGGATGCCGCCGTCCGCGAGCTCAATCGCCGGCTCCAACACCTGCGCGATCGGCAGCGAACCGAACTCGCCGTGCAGGCGCGCCCACCCGGCAACGTTCCCGGGGACCATGGGAGCGAGCGGGCCGAGGTCCTGCGTGCGCGCCGTGAACATCTCGGGGCGCGCCCGTGCCGGGCTGCGGCCCAGGAAGTTCAGCGTCCGGGTCTCCCCGGTCGGGAGCGTCAGCACGGCGATGCCGATGCCCCCTACCGCCGAAAAGTACGGCTCCACCACCGTGATGGCCGCCGCGGTCGCCACGGCCGCATCGACGGCGTTCCCGCCCGCGGCCAACATCCGAAGACCGGCCTGCGTGGCGAGCGTGTTGGCCGAGGCGACCATCCCGCGCCGGCCCAGAGCCGTGGGCCTGACGCCAAACTCCGATGCGCCTCCTGCGTACGCCACGATGCACCTCCACGAAATGCGCGCGCCGGAGACTGATGGCGCACCGCCGACCCTGCGGGCTTTCTACGCCACCGGATCGATTCCTCCGGACTCGTCCGACGGCGTGTTGATGAGATTTTCGGCGAAAATTGACACGCCCAAACATTCACGCCATAATAAGACGTCAGATACGGCACGATATCAGTCCACGCCGCCCACGTACTAGGGCGCGGACCGTTGAGGAGTGATGGTATGCCGGCCACACTGATTGTGGCGAACCTTCGCTCCGGCGGCGGGCGTGCGCGTGATGCCCTCCCCCTCGTCACCAACGCGCTCCGGCGTCACGGCCGGGAGTACGAGCTGATCGTCACCCCGTCCGGGGAGGCGACCGCCCCCCTGCTCGCCGAGTTCCTCGGCGCCGGGCGGCCGGAGTTCGATCAAGTGGCCGTGGTAGGGGGCGACGGCACGCTCAACGGCGCCGTCAACGGCATCCTGACGAGCGGGCTGAGCCTTCCGGTCGGCATCATCCCCTGCGGCACCGGGAACGAAACGATCCGCGCGCTGGGGATCCCGAAGGATCCAGAGAGGGCAGTCGAGGTCCTCCTCCGCGGGCAGGTCTGCCCCATCGACGTCGGCCGGGTAAACAACCGCTACTTCCTCAACATCTTCGGCCTCGGCTACGACGTCCAGGTCGTCAAGATGGTCAACATGCTCCGGTCGCGGTACCGGCTCGCCCGCAACCGCTCGATCTACTATCTGGCCGCGCTCCTCCTGCTCTCTTCCGGGTTCGATCCGTTCGAGGTGCGCGTGCAGGTCGGGGAACGGGTGTTCAACGGCCGCGCGGTCTTGGTGGCCGCGGCCAACGGCCGGATGTACGGCGAGAAGCTGCTGGCACTGCCCGCCCCCAGCCTCTCCGACGGGTTGCTGGACCTCTACCTGCTCCAGGAGCTGCGCTCCAAGTCGTTCCGCAAGACCACCCGCCTCCTCCGGCACCTGCCGGTCCCCGAGCTGAGCGTGCAGCGGGCCCCCTCGGTCCGCATCCAGCTCGACCAGCGCCGCGAGGCGCAGGTCGACGGCAGCCTCCTCGGCCCGTCCCTGACCTACGACCTCTCGCTGCTGCCGCGCGCCATCGGGGTGATCCACCCTGCTCCGCCGGCTCTGGCCGGCCAGCCGCGCCGGCCCGAACTGGGCGCGGAGCGCCGGTAGGCGGAATGCTGCTCACGATTCTCTCCTGCAACTACGGCGGCGGGCACCGCCGGGTGGGCGAAGCGATCGCGGCGGAGTGGGAGGCCCGAACCGGGGGACGCGCGGACCTCGTCGATTACTTCGCCCGGTTCGTACACCCCGTGTTCGACGCGGTGACGAAGTTTTCGTACATCCAGAGCGTGCGGCGGGCGCCGGGGATGTACGGGATGTTCTACAAGGCGACCGGGGAGATCCGGCCCGACTCGCTGGTTCAGCGGGCGATCAACCGGATGGGGATGGAGCGCCTGGACCGGTACCTGAAGGCGGAGGAACCCGACGCCGTCTGCTGCGTCCACTGCACCCCCGCCGGCACGATGTCCGACCTCAAGATTGCCGACCGCACGCAGATCCCCTGTCTCACCGTCATCACCGACTACGTCACCCACAGCCAGTGGATCCATCCGCGCGTCGATGAATACTCGGTGCCGGCGGCGGAAGTGCGCGACGGACTCGTGTCCCGCGGCGTCCCCGCCGAGCGGATCGCGGTCACGGGGCTGCCGATCGAGCGGAAGTTTCTCCGGACGCTGGACCGCGAGGCGCTGGCGAGACAGTTCGGGCTTGCACCCGGCCGGCCGGTCGTGCTGGTAATGGCGGGGGCGTACGCGATGCTCGGCGGGGTCGGCGACGTCGCCCGCGTGCTGGCTCGCTTCCCGCGTCCGCTCACCGCCCTGATCGTCTGCGGGCACGACCGCCGGCTACAGGACCAGGTGCGCGCCCGCATGGCCGGCTCGCCCCACCCCTTCCAGGTCTTCGGCTACATCAATAACGTCGAGGAGCTGATGGCGGCGAGCGACCTGCTGATCACGAAGGCGGGCGGGGTAACGGTGAGCGAGGCGCTGGTGCTGGGACTACCGATGCTCATCTACCGGCCGATCCCCGGTCAGGAAGAAGGGAACACCCGGTACCTGCTGGAGCACGGCGCCGCGCTGGCGCCCAAGACCCCCACGATGCTCCACGAGATGCTGGAAGGGCTGTTCGCCGATCCCGCGCGCCTCGCGGCGATGAAGCGGGCGGCGTCTGGGCTGGCCCGGCCCGCCGCCACGCCGCAGGTGGTCGCGCGCCTGATCGCGCTCGCGGCCGGGACCGCCGGCAGCCCCACCCCACAAAGGACGCTCGCCACCTCCGCCTCCCGGACTTGAAATCCCCGAACGACACTGCGCTCCTCGCCACAACCGTGGGCCTGGTGGAATTCGTCCACGGCGCGCTGCTGTTCGTCCTCCTGCCGACCCTTGTGGCGCAGCGGCTGGGCTGGCCGATGGGCACGACGGGCGCGGCGGTCTCCGCCTACTTCTTCACCGAAGTGGCCGCGAAGCTTCTTTCCGGATGGCTGGTGGACCGCGTGGGCCCGCGGCAGATGCTGCTGTGGGGGTTTTGGATCTACGCGGCCGCGTTCACCGGGCTGGTGGTGTCCACGGCCACCTGGCAGGTGTTCCTCGCCCTGGCGGCGATGGGCGCGGGCGCCTCTCCACTCTGGCCCGCCGCGCTGACCCGGCTGACGCGGAGCGCGGGGGCCGAAGTCGGCGGCGCGCTCGGCCATGTGTTCTCGATGTGGTTCTTCGGCGCCGGACTCGGCATCGGTGTCGCCACCCTCCTCAGCCGGACCAACCATCCCGTGTCGCTGATCGTGTTCGTGTTCCCGCTGCTCGCCGCCGGGGTCCTCGGGCTCTTGGTCCGCGGCGACCCGGCGGGGACCGGGGCCGGCACCGGCCCGTCCGTCGGCCACCTGCTGCGCATGGTGGGCCGGTCGCTCGTGCAGCTGGCGACGAGCCTCATCCCACAGATCCTCGCGGCCGGGGTGCTCATCCCGATCGTCGTCCCCTACCTGGAAGTCGTCCGCGGTCTCAACGAACGGGAGCTGCTCGTACTGATGGTGCTCGGGATGGGCGCCGGCCTCCTCCTGCTCGCCCCCGCGGGGCGGATGGGAGACCGGCTGGGCCGGCGCAGGACCTACGGGCTCGGCCTGGGTGCCGTCGCGCTGCTGCTGATCGCGGTGCCGTTCTGCCACTCGCTGTGGCTGCTCGCGCTGGACTTCATCGGGATGGGAGTCGGGTACGCGTTCGTCCTGCCGGCGTGGAACAGCATCCTCCTCCGGCTCCTCCCCGAGGACGTCCGAGGCGCCGGCCTTGGGATCTTGATGACCGTCGAAGGCATGGGCGGGGTGATCGGCCCGCTGGTCGGCGGGCTCCTCTGGCAGTGGGCGAACCCCGCCTCGCCGTTCTACCTCAGCGGCGGCCTGCTGCTCCTCGCCTCGGGCGCCGCCACCCAATGGCGCACGGAGGCCGTGGAAGGCTAGTGGGACGGATGCCGACCGGCCTGCGTACCGGCCTCACCGCCGTGGCGGGCGCGCTGGGAGGCGCCGCGGCCTACACGCTCGGCACCCAGATGGTGGCGGGGGCGATCCGGGTCGGCGTGATCAAGCGCGGTCCGGCCCGTCCGATGGTGGCGCTGACGTTTGACGACGGCCCGGACCCGGAGCACACCCCGCGGCTCCTGGAGGCGCTGGCCCGGGCCGGGATCCGGGCGGCGTTCTTCATGGTGGGCCGCCAGGCCGAAGCCCTTCCCGGGGTGGCGCGGGCGGTGGCGGATGCGGGACACGACCTCGGCAACCACACCTACGGACACCGGCACCTTTGGACCCTCCCGCCGCGGGCGGCGGCGGAGGAGGTCGAGCGCGGAGCGGCGGCGATCGCCGAGGTGACCGGGATTTTTCCCCGGTACTTCCGGCCGCCCTGGGGAATGTTTAACTGGGCCGCCTACATCCGCGCGGGCCAGCTCGGCGAGATGCGCATCCTCTGGTCGGTCCGTCCCGAGGGGTGGCTGAGCCCGGTGAACGCGGGCGAGATGGCCGCGCGGGTGATCCGCTGGGCGCACCCCGGCGCCATCATCGACCTGCACGACCGCGGCGGCCACCCGACGACGCCGCGGGCCACCTGGACCGCGCTCCCGGGGATGATCGCCGGGCTGCGCGCCCGCGGCTACGCCGTCGTGCCGCTGAGCAGCCTCCTCCGCCCGGCGGCGGAAGACAACGCCCGGTGCGGCTGATCAGCGGGGCGGGTACTCGGCCTCCGGCGGGACCCTTTCCCTCGGAATCTCGATGAGCTCGAGGATCACCCCGAAGAGGGCCTCGGTGTCGAGGTAGGCGAAGCCGCCGTCCCCGAGCCGGCCGTATCCCCGCCCGCTCTGCAGCACGGCGAATCCCCGCCGCTGCGCGTCGGCGACGGCCTCATCGAGAGCCGGAACGAATACGCCGAGGTGGTGGAGTCCCTCCCCCTTGCGGTCCAGGTGATCGGCGTAGATGTTCGGCGGCGACAGCGGCTGAATCAGTTCGATCGTCTGCGCGCCCGCCTGCGCCAGCGCGAGCCGCATCCGATAGTCCTGGCGCCGCCCGTGATAGGTCATCTCGCGCACCAGCGGCGGGCCGTAAGTATACACCTTCCAGGGGCCGACCCCGAGCGTCTCCCAGTACCGCCGCATCACGGCGTCGAGGTCGCGAACGACGAGCGCGATCTGATCGACCCGCGACAGTGGAAACATGCGGTCCCCCCGCGTCATGACGTGCTCTGGCGATGTGCCGACTGAAGCGTACTCCAGCGGCGGCGGAAAGGGAACCGGGAGAAACGGTGGGGAGGAACGCGCGGGCAGGCGGCCCCGGCGTCTCAGACCCTTCGTCCCACCTTCGCCGTGCCCCGCAGCTGCGGGGGGCGGAGGCGATTGATGTCGTACCGGTGCTTCTTCATCTCGTAGAGCCGCCGGTCGGCGGTCCGCAAGAGCTGCTCGGGGGTGGCCCCGTCCTCGGGCCAGGCGGCGATGCCCCACGAGAGTGTGAGCTGAAGCTCGCCGCCGCCCGCGGCGGAGATCGACGTCTTCATGGTGCCCATCCGGGTGAGGATCCGCGCCACGTCGGGAGCGGCGGTCTCGGGAAACAGCAGCACAAACTCGTCCCCGCCGAAACGGGCCACCAGGTCGGACCCGCGCATGCCGGCGACGAGCACCTGCGCCACCCGCACCAGCGCCGCGTCCCCGACGATGTGCCCGTGGCCGTCGTTGATGGCCTTGAACCCGTTGAGGTCCACGAGCGCGACGCTGAGCGACCGCCCCAGACGGTGGCCGCGCGCCATCTCGGCCGTGATGCGGTCGAAAAAGCTCCGCCGGTTGGCGAGGCCCGTCAGCGAATCGGTGGCCGCCAGCTCCCGGACCTTCTCGTGCAGCCGGGCCGCCTCCAGGGCGGACACCCCCTGAATGGCCAGCCGGTGCAGGCGGCGGCGGACCGGATCGGGGAGGGCGATGGGCGGCCGGGCCACCCCGCAGATCCACATCCGCACGCGATCGCCGTGGACCAGGGGCACGCACGCCATGGCTTCATCCGGCTGGCCGTCCTGCGCCGGGCAGGACCGCAGGATGACCTCGCCGCCCCCCGTGCCGGTAAACGCCTCCGGCAACGGAAGGTGGGCCGGGCTCAGCCCTCCGTTCTCCCAGTCGAACCCCTCCGCCGCGATCAGCGTGTGGGGCTTTCCCTCTTCGCGTCGATCCCCGCACAGGAACGCCGCCCCCTTGTGGAGCCCGGTGATCTCGAGGAAGGCCTGCAGGAGGATCCCGGCCAGACCCTCTACGCGAAGCTCGCCGGAGACCCTGGAGGCAAGGTCGCTCTCAAACTCCAGCTCGTGCACGCGCTCCTGGGCGGCCCGGTACTCCTGGACCAAGATCCCCAGCAGCAGGGCCAGGAAGAAGCCGCTGGCGATGAAGGCGCCGAGCCGGAATCCCGTCGTCTCCAGGGCCTCGGGGCCGGCGCCGCGCATCCACAGGAGGATGATCATCGCGGCCATCGCCACGGAGGCCGCGAGCGCCTGCCGCAGGTTCATCCGGATGGCCGCCTCGAGAATCGTGAGGTAGTAGAGGTAGAGGAACGGGCTGGATACCCCGCGTGAGATGTACACGACGAGCGTCACGACGAGCAGGTCGAGGGCAATGACCAGATCGGTCCGCCGGAGCAGGGAGAGCCAGCGCGAGCCGAGTGCCAGGACGATCACGTAGGCCCCCAGGACCACGATGATGATGTTGACGGCCGGCTGGGGGATGGCGATGATCCCGAACCACAGCGCCGGGATCAGCGTCAGCAGCAGCACGACCCGGGCGAGGCTGATCCACTCCTCGGTTCGGGCAACGCCGGGCCCGCCTGCCCACCAGGAACGGCGGCGCAGGCCCCTCGTCGGGCCCGGCGTTGTGTGTGCGATCGTTGCCTCTGCCATGAAGTCGCTCCTGGGACGACGCGTCCGGAGGCGCTCCGCGCTTCCTCGAGACCACACGTCGTCCCACTCTAGGTGAATGCCCCTGTCCGCAGCGGATCGGTCTCGTCCATTCTGACGGCTTCCACGTATCGTTCGAGTTGCCGACCCGGAGGCCCGAGACAGGCTGGGCGGAAGATCGACGGAGGTTCCCCCGAACGCGGAGCGGCCCCCCAGGCGGCGAGTGGTCCGCTGAGGGCGCGACGCCTTTTCGCGGGTTTTCGTGTGGGGCACGGCACGCCGGGGGGACCGGATGGCCTAGGGGCAGCACCTCTTCGATCGGGCGGGCGACGTTGTGTGTCTTACGATTTCTCCAGCATCGCCTTCATCGGCCGCCAGTAGTGGGTGATCCAGCCCGACTTCTTGTCCCGGTAGTCTCGATCCGGCACTCCCACCTGAACGAAGGTGAGGCGGGTCCCGCCCCGCACCGGCCTGAGGTCGAACGTGACCGTGGAGTAGTGGAACTTCGGCCAATTGTTGGACCGCCAGAATTGCACGATTCGCCGGCCCGGCACGAGCTCGAGGTTGACCCCGCTGAGGTAGGAGCCGTAGGCGGTAAAGCTCCCGCCCGGCTTGCGGCTGATGCGGGCCGGCGCCCCGGTAAACTTCGCGTGCCGGCGCGAGTCCACCAGCGCCTCGTAGACGGCGCGCGGGCTGGCCTTGAACGTCACGGACTGTCGGATGGTCTTGGGCATTGCTCCCTCCCCTGCGTTAGGCTGTCCGGCGCGGACCGGTCGGTTCCCTTTAAGAATCCTTCAAGCGAAACATCAATGATCCCCACTTCGAGTTGCAGGAGGCGAGGAGCGGCGCGCGCGCGCACCACCTCGCAGTCGGTATTCAACCATATGGTTGAATTATAAGAATGCCGGGGCGGGATGTCAAGCGACGTGCGGGAGGCACCGCAGGTCAGGAAGCGGGCGGCAGCAGCAGCACCAACGGGATGAGCGCGAGGCGGAGGACCGCGCGCACCAAGTTCGTGACCGCAAAAGCCTCGATGAACGGGGCCGGGGTCCGTTCGCCCAACGCGGTGACGTGGCCGCCCGCATGGGCAAAGAAGAGCAGCCCAAGCGGGAGGAGGGCATGCCGATTATTGCGCGGCGGTTACGAGTTCTTGCGGGACCGCCGGTACCGCATCGGGGACACGCCGGCGTGCGCGCCGAACGTGGTGATGAAGTGGCTCAGGTTCCGGAATCCCACCTCGTAGCAGATCTCCGTCACCGGGAGCGTCGAAGTCTCGAGGAGCCGCATCGCCTCCGCGATCCGCAGGCGGGTCAGATACCGGTAGGGAGAGACCCCGACGTGGGCCTTGAACATCCGGCTGAAGTAGTAGGGGCTCAATCCCGCCGCGCGGGCGAGCGAGGCGAGATCGATCTCGCCCGCAAGGTGCGCGGCGGCGTACGCTCGGGCCGCCTCGATACCGTCCCGATGGCGCCGGGTCGAGGGCAGCGCGTGCCGCGGCTCCGCCGGCGCTTCTTCCCGGCCGGAGGCCCTCAGCAGCTCCACGAGCACCGCCGCCGCTAGCAGATCGATCTTCAGGAGATAGCTCGGGCGCTTGCGCTGCGCTTCGGAGAAGAGCGCCTGCCGGAGACCGGCGAGTGCGGGGGTCTGCGGCACCACGGTGCGCGGGAACAGCGGACGTTCCTTTGTTCCCCACCGCGGTGCGGCGCCGTAGCGGGAAAACAGATCCTCGAGCGCGGCCGTGTTCAGGCGCAGGACAAGATGCCGGTCGGTCGGGATCGCTTCCAGGTGGCGGCAGCGATAGTGCTGCCCCGCGCACCCCAGCACGACGGCATCCGGGCCCACCGCCACGTCGGTATCCAGAGATCGATACTGCCACGCCCCCTCAAGCGTGAAGATCACCGTGGGCTCGTGGAAAATCTCGTCGTCCGGATCGCGGTGCGGACGGTTGTGGTGGCGAAAGGACAGCAGAGTCGCCAAGGATCCTCGGGCCAGCGTCTTCCGCGCCCCGACGTCGGCCTCGACCGTCACAAGCCGTCCTCCATGGGGGGGACTATAGCAGGGGAATTATAACTTGTCAAACATGATTTACAGGTTATACAGGTCGCCCGGCGAACGCGCGTCGAAAATCGGATCGCGCGGATCCGGGATCATTGGCCGAGAAGATCCCGATGCCCCCGTTCGGGCCCGCGAGAGAAGGTCCAAGACGGCCGCTGCGGGCCGCGCCGCGCTGCGCTGATGCCACATCTCATGGAGACGTCGTCCATGCCACGGAAGCGCCCCACGGTCGTCCTGATCGAGGCGATGTATCACCGAGCCGGCGAAGATCTGCTGCGGGAGCAGGCCGACGTCCGGGTGCTGACCGGCGCGACCCCCGAGATGATCCGCGAGGCGCTCGGCACGGCGGCGGCCGCGTGGGTCCGCTATCCGACCCGCCTCCACGGAGAGGCCATCCGGAACGGAGCGGCGCTCCTCGTGATCAGCACCTCGGGGCGCGGGACCGACGCCATCGACATCGCCGCGGCGACCGAGCGAGGCGTTGCCGTGGTCAACAACCCGGGGTTGGGGGCCGCCCCGGTGTCCGAACACGCGGTCGCGTTGATGCTGGACCTCGCGAAGCAGATCACCCGCTCCGATGCCCGGGCCAGGCAGCCCGACGCGTGGGCCGACCGGAATCGGTCGCCGCGAATCGAGCTGGAGGGACGCACGCTCGGGCTGATCGGCCTGGGCAGCATCGGCTCGGAGGTGGCCCGGAAGTGCATCGCCGCGTTCCGGATGCAGGTGCTCGCGTACGACCCGTACGTCCCGGCCGCCAACGCGGAAGCGATGGGGGTCAGGTGGGTCGAGGAGCTGGCGGACGTCCTGCGCCAGTCCGACGTCGTTTCCGTGCACGCCGAGCTGAACGACGAGACCCGCGGCATGCTCGGCGAGCCCGAGCTGCGGTTGATGCGGCGGGAGGCGTTTCTCGTGAACACGGCCCGGGGGCCGATCGTCCAGCAAGGGGCGCTGATCCGGGCGCTTCGCGAGGGCTGGATCCAGGGAGCGGCGATCGACGTGTTCGACCCGGAGCCGCCGCCCTCGGGCAGCCCGCTGTTCGACCTGGACAATCTCATCCTCACCCCGCACGTGGCGGGGCTGACGGCCGAGGCGGTTCGCGCCCTCGCCGTCTCGGCCGCGACCCAGATCCTGCAGGTCCTCCGGGGAGAGCGGCCGCCGCACCTGCTCAATCCCGAGGTGTGGGAGCGGGTGGCCCGGCGGCTGGGCAGGGACGGCTGAAGGGCGGATGATGGATCGCTCGGGGCAAGGGTGCCGCCCTTGAACCCGGCGGCGCGCATCACCCGCGCCGCGATCCGCTTCGACGCGGGCCCCTCCGGCGCGGTCTGACGCCCGGGAGCGCCTCAGCCGTCGCCGCGCCCTGCCCTCCCCCCGCCGTACCGTTCCAGCAGCGTCGCGCGGGTCATCCAGATCTGCCGGATCTCCCTGCGGTTGCCCTGCGCGAGGCGCCGCCGGCCGGCGGGGTGGTAGCGGGCGAGCAGGAAGCGCTCCCACGCCGCCAGCCACCATCGGCCGAACGCGGAAATCGGCCAGTGTTCGAATCCCACCAGCCTGGCTTCGTCCCAGAACAGGCTGGGGCCGCCCACCATCTCGATCTCCCGGTACTCGGGGCGCGCGCGGAGCTCGCCGGCCAGCACCGGAAGGGCGCGAAAGACTTCCCGGCGGTACCGCAGGGCCCCCTTTCCCCCCTCGTGCAGGGAGGCGGCGAGCCGGTTGTCGACGTGGACCTCCCCCACGAGCGCGCCGCGCCGGACGACCGTGCCGTCCTTGAAGATCAGCGTTCGTCCGCGGTACCGGATCAGTCCGAGGCGGATGATGTACCCGCCGCCTCCGATCGGCCGGATGTGATACCGCCGATCGAACCATTCCTCGAGCCGGTCGGACAGACGGGTCACAGCGCCGGCTCCCGTCCCGCCACGCGCCGGAGTTGGGGATCCAGCGCGTCGCGGAGGCCGTCCCCCAGCAGGTTGACCCCCAGCACCATGATCCCGAGGGCGATCCCGGGGAACACCGCCATCCACGGCGCGATCCCGAGCGCGCGCGTCGCCTCCAACAGCATGCGGCCCCACGACGGCACCGGGGGTTGGGTGCCGACGCCGAGAAAGCTGAGCGACGCCTCGCTCAGCACCGCCCCGCTGAACGTCGTCGTCGCTTGGATCGCCAAAAGCGGGGCGACCTGGGGCATGACGTGCCGCCAGAGGATGCGCCCCTCGGTCGCGCCGAGGCCGCGCGCGGCCTCCACGAACTCGCGGCCGGCGACGACGAGCACCTGCGCCCGGGTCTGCCGCCAGAACACCGGCACGAGGACGATCCCGATCGCGATCATCGCCTGCACGTAGCCGGTGCCGAGCACCGCCACGATCGCCAGCGCCAGCAGGATCGCCGGGAACGCCATCAGCCCGTTCATCAGCTGGGCCAGGATCGCCGCCGGCCACCCCGCCCACCGCAAGCCCACCAGCGCCAGCGAGACCCCCGCGGCGAGGCCGATCCCCACGGCGACGGCCCCTACCTCGAACGCCACGGCGCCGCCGCCGAGCACCCGGGCGAGGAGATCGCGGCCGAGATCGTCGGTGCCGAAGACGTGGGCCCCGGTCGGCGGCTGAAGCCGCTCCTCGATCGCGATCCGGGTCGTCGCGTTTCCCCCCCACATCGCCTCGTACAGGACGCCGGCGAGGACGAATGCTACCAGCGCGAAGCCGACGATGAAATGGGGCGAGGCGCGCCGAGGGGTCATCCCGCCCCCACCCGCGGATCGACGGCGCCGTAGAGCAGGTCCACCAGCGTGTTGAGGACACAGACCAGCACCGCGAGCACGACCACCGCTCCCTGGACCACGGGGAGGTCGCGGGCGAAGATCCCCTGCAGCACCAGCCGGCCCATCCCGGGGAGCCCAAAGACCTGTTCCACGACGACCGCGCCGCCGAGGAGAAACCCGAACTGCAATCCGGCGATCGTCAGCACCGGGATGAGCGCGTTCCGCAGGACGTGGCGGAGCAGCACCGATCGCTCGCCGAGCCCCTTCCCCCGCGCCGTCCGGACGTAGTCGCGGCCCAACTCCTCGAGCACCGAGCCGCGGATGAACCGCATCAGCTGCGCGGCGCGGGCCACCCCCAGCGTGACGGCGGGGAGCACCAGATGCCCCACCCACGCCCCGGCGCCGCCGCGGATCGGCGCGTAGCCCTGCAGGGGCAGCCACCTCAGCGTGACGCTGAAGCCCAGCAGCAGCAGGATCCCCACCCAGAAGTTCGGGACGGCGAGCCCGGCCTGGGTGGCGGCCGCGAGGCCGAGGTCGAGCGGCGACCGGGCGCGCACCGCGGCGAGCAGGCCGAGCGGGAGGGCGACGGCGACGGTCACCGCTATCGCCGCGGCGGCAAGCGAGAGCGTCACCGGCAGCCGCTCCGCGATCAGCGCCGCGACCGGCGCACGGAAGCGGATCGACTCGCCGAGCCGTCCGGTCGCCAGCCCGCCGACCCAGGCGGCGTACTGCTCCCAGATCGGCCGGTCCTCCCCCAGCTGGTGCCGGAGCTGACGGAGCTCCTCGGGCGGGGCCTCCAGCCCGAGCATCAGGGCGGCGGGATCGCCCGGGATCACGCGCAGCAGGACAAAGGCGATCGTGGCGGTCACGACGACGGTGGGGACGACGGTCAGGGCGCGGAGGGCGCGCATGCCGCGCGCTACTTGGCGGCGGTCCGGAGGTCGTACGTGTCGATCGCGTACATCTCCTTCACGCCGCGGACGCCGCGTCGCATCGCCAGCAGGTCCTCGGGCTCGCCGAGGTACACCATCGCCGCGTCCTGGGTCATCCGCCGGAGGGCGTCGGCGTAGGTCCGCCTCCGCAGGTCGGCCCGCAGGGTGAACCGTCCGGCGTCGATCAGGGCGGCGACCTGGGGGTTACTGTACTGCACGTAGCTGCGGGCCGGGTCGCCGTACCCGGCCAGCCGCCCGTCCGGATCGAGCTTCCCGGTGTGGCCGATGATCGTCAGATCGTAATCGTGCGGGCCGCCGAAAATCCTCGACAGCCAAAATCCGAACTCCACCACCCGGATCTTGGCCTGGATGCCCACCGACCCCAGCATCGCCTGGACGAGCTCGCCGGCCTTGATGTGCGTCGCGTAGGGCTGGGGGAGCGCGAGGTCGGTGGAGAACCCCGACGGGTATCCCGCCTCGGCCAGCAGCAGCTTGGCTTTCGCCGGGTTGTAGGGATACGGATCCCCGAGGTCCACGTAGTACGGGCTCAGGGCGTCCATGAACTCCGCCACGGGGGAGGAGCCCGGGCCGTAGGCGGTCTTGAGCACGGCCGCCCGGTCGATGGCGTACCAGAGCGCCCGGCGCACCCGGACGTCGGTGTAGGGCTTGCGGGCGTTGTTGATCGCGACGACGTTTACGGTCGAGCTCTGCCGCCTGACGATCGTGACCCTGGTGTCGCGTTCGAGCTTCGGCAGTTCCAGCGGATCGACCGCGTCCACGACGTCGTACTCGCCGGTGAGGAGCCCGGCGGTCTTCACCGGGCCCTCCGAGACGAACCGGAAGGTCACCCCGTCCAGCTCGGGTTCGCCCTTGGCGAAGTACCCGTCGAACTTTCCCAGGCGCAGGTAGCTGTCTCGCGACCACTCCATGATCCGGAACGGCCCGGTGCCGACCGGCCGGCTGCCGAGGTCGTCTCCAGAGGCGATCGCGTCTTTGGGGAGGATCGCGCCCCACCCCTGCCCCAGGGCCGCCAGGAACGGGGCGAAGGCCTGGGTGAGCACGAACCGGACGGTGAGCGGATCGACCGCCTCGACCCGCTCGATGGCCGCGTAGTCGCCCCGCTTCGGCGACGCCGTCTTGGGATCGAGGATCCGGGTGAAGGTCGCCACCACATCCTGGGCGTCGAGCGCCTTTCCGCTGTGGAAGTGGACGCCCGGCCTGAGTGCGAAGGTCCACTGTTGGCCGTCCGGCGACATCGCCCACGACCGGGCGAGATCGGGCACCAGGACCCCATGGTCGTCCGGCTCGACCAGCGTGTCGTAGAGGCTCTTCATCATCTGGAATGCGAGGGTCGCCGCCGTGCGCTGGGGATCGAGGGTATCGGGCCCCCCGGAAATCGCGAAGTTGAGGGTGCCGCCCCGGCTCTCGGCCGGGTGGGGGGCGAGCGCCGCCAGGCAGACCGCGGCCAGCAGGACGAGGGCACGGCGGCCGGTCATGGCTGGGGTATTCGATCCACGACCGAACGCACCTTCCCTTCTATAGAAGAGGGCGCGTCCCGGCGATCGTCGATCTTGATGACGGTGGAGAGCCGCAGCGCTCCGCGGGCGAAGCAGGCCCGGTGGATCGCCGGCACGAGCGCCAGCAGTTCCTCGAGCCCGCCCTCCACCTCGGTGTGCATCGCCCGGAGCTGGTAGCGCAGGCCGCTCCGCTTGATCACCCCGAGCGCGTCGGCGACGTACGCCCCCACGCTCGGGGATCCCGTCCCAATCGGGGTCACGCTGATCGCCAGAATCGCCACCGCTCTCCCCTCCCCCCGAATCGGCGCACCCCTCCGCCCGGACGATCTGCTACGATGGGCTTCGGCGGCGGGCACGCCCCCCCGAGTCTAGCACACAGCCCGCCGGCGCCCGGCGTGTGACGGGAATGCCTGAGGGGGAATACAGGAGGTCGCGCATGCCGCAGGATCTCGCATCCGCGTCGCGGACCGGAGAGGGAGGCTGACCGATGCCCAGCGATGTGCCGGCCGCCCTCTCCCCCGGGCTGCTCGCCAGGCGGACGAAGATCGTGGCGACGATCGGCCCCGCCAGCAAAGACGCCAGGGTCCTCCGGCGGCTCCTCGCCGCGGGGATGGACGTGGCGCGGCTGAATTTCTCGCACGGCACGCGCGAGGAGCACGGGCGCACGATCCGGCTCCTCAGGAAGATCGCCGCCGAGGCCGGCCTCCCCCTGGCGATCCTCCAAGATCTCCAA
Organism: bacterium; assembly: GCA_035307765.1. NCBI lineage: Bacteria > bacterium. Next base: position 28,333 of record DATGHU010000012.1, read on the forward strand.
GGCCCCAAGATCCGGGTGGGGCGGCTCGCCGCGCCGGTGCGGCTCGTGGAGGGTGCCGAAGTCGTCCTCACGACCCGCCGTGTCGTGGGGAGGGGGAGCCAGATTCCCGTCCCGTTCCCCGGGCTGGTGCGGATCGTCAGGCCCGGCGGGCACATCCTGCTGCGGGACGGCACCCTGGAACTTCAGGTGCTGGCCAGACGCGGACGCGACGTCCGCTGCCGGGTGGTGCGGGGCGGCGTGCTCAAGGAGCGCCAGGGGATCAACCTCCCCGGTGCCCGGCTGCGGGGGCCGTCGCTCACGCCCAAGGACGCGATCGACCTCCGGTTCGGGCTGCGCCACGGGGTCGACTACGTCGCGCTGAGCTTCGTCCGCAGCGCCGCCGACCTCAGGCACGCGCGGCGGGCGCTGCGCCGGTTGGGGCGGACGGTGCCGATCGTCGCCAAACTCGAGAAAGCGGAGGCGGTCCGCAACCTCGACGAGATCGTCGCGGAGGCGGACGCGGTGATGGTGGCGCGGGGCGACCTCGGCGTGGAGCTGCCTCCGGAGGAAGTCCCGCTCATCCAGAAGCGGATCATCACCCGGGCGAACGAGCGGGGGATCCCCGTGATCACCGCGACCCAGATGCTCGAGTCCATGGTCCGCCAGGCGCGGCCGACCCGGGCCGAGACCTCGGATGTCGCGAACGCCATCCTGGACGGCAGCGACGCGGTGATGCTCTCCGAGGAGACGGCGGCCGGCCGGTTCCCGGTCGAAGCGGTGCAGGCGATGGCCCGCATCGCCCGGGCGGTGGAATCCGGGACCGAATTCTCGTCGGGAAGCCGCCGCCCCGCGCGGCCGAGCTTCCTGCACGCGATCGCCACCGCCGCCCGGGCGCTGGCGGCGGACCTCGCCATGGACATGGTGGTCGCGCTCACCACGACCGGCCGCACCGCGCGCCTGCTCTCGCAGATGCGGCCGCCGGTGCCGGTGCTCGCCTGCACGGAGGACGAGCGCGTCGCGCGCCTGCTGAGCCTCTACTGGGGCGTGCGCCCGCTGCTGACCCGGTTTCAGCCGACGTTGCGGGCGATGGTGCGGGTGCTCGACCGGGAGCTCATCCGCCGCGGCGTCGCCAGTGCCGGGGATGCTCTGGTCGTGGTCGGGTCGGTCCCGATCGTCGCCCGAGGGCGGACGAACTTCATCCAGCTCCACCGCGTCGGCCGGAGCGGCACGGAGGCCTGAGCGGGCGGCCGCGGGAAGAATATCGGGCGGGCGGGCGTTCCATTGGAAAGATCCCACGGGAGGGCGGCGTGATGGCAGACACCCGGAAGGTGATCATCATCGGCTCGGGGTCGGCGGGGCTGACCGCCGCGATCTACGCGGCGCGGGCACAGCTCCGGCCGATCGTCATCGCCGGAAGCCAGCGCGGCGGCCAGCTGACGCTCACTACCGACGTGGAGAACTTCCCCGGCTTCCCGGAGGGGATCCAAGGCCCCGAACTGATGGAGATCATGCGCAAGCAGGCGGAGCGGTTCGAGGTCGACTTCATCGACGCCGACGCCACCACCGTGAACTTCCGGAAACGGCCGTTCGAGGTCACATCAGCCGGGGAGACGCTGGCCGCCGAGTCGGTGATCATCGCCACCGGGGCCGGCACCAACTGGCTCGGCGTGCCGAACGAGCATCGCCTGATCGGCCACGGGGTGTCCTCGTGCGCGCCATGCGACGCCTTCTTCTTCCGAAACAAAGAGGTCGCGGTCATCGGGGGCGGCGATTCGGCGATGGAGGAGGCGCTGGTCCTCACCAAGTTCGCCACCAAGGTGACGATCATCCACCGCCGGGATCAGTTTCGGGCCAGCAAGATCATGGCCGAGCGCGCGCTCCGGCACGGGAAGATCGAGGTGATCTGGAACACCACGGTCGCCGATGTCCTGGGGGACGGGTCGGTCCAGGGCCTGCGGCTCCAAGATGTCAAGACGGGGAAGCAGCGGGACTTTCGGGTGGACGGGGTGTTCGTCGCGATCGGGCACCACCCGAACACGGAGCTGTTCAAGGGGCAGGTCGAGCTCGACGACCAGGAGTACGTCGTCCTCAAGAAGCACACGATGACCAGCGTGGAGGGGGTGTTCGCCGCCGGGGACGTGCACGACCACCGCTACCGCCAGGCCGTGACCGCGGCGGCGTGGGGGTGCATGGCGGCGATGGACGTAGAACGGCACCTGGAGGGGCACTAGCCGCGGCCCAGCTCCCGACGCAGCTGCCGCAGGGCGACGCGGCCGTTTGTGAAGGCGAGCCGTCGGGGCAGCCTGCCGAGGGGGAACCAGGCGCAGGCCGCGGCGTCGTCGCCCGCGCGCACCGCGGACGCATCGCCCTTCAGCCGCCCCAAATAGTGGATGTTGAGCGAAGGCAGCCGGCCCACGCCGTAGACGTCGGGGTAGATGCCGATCACCCGCTCCAGGGTCACGTCGACCCCGAGCTCCTCGCGCGCCTCGCGCCGGGCGGCCTGCTCGGCGGTCTCCCCCGCTTCGATGAATCCCCCCGGAGTGTCCCAGGCGCCGCGCGCCGGCGCGACCGCCCTCCGGACCAGCAGCACCCGGCCTCGACGCACGATCAGGATCGAGGCGGTGGGGGCGGGGTTGTTCCAGTCGATCCACCCGCAGCGCGGGCACTCGCCGATCCGGCGGGTCCACCCCGCCTTGCGGGCGCGGCGGAGGCGGGCGCCGCAGCGGATGCAAAAACGTCTCGGCATTGGACAGCGCTCCTTGTGTGGGGAGTCCGGCCGGCGGAATCGGAAGAGGACCGCCGCCGGGCGTCCATAGTATATCCCCAGGGGGGGTGGCGCGTGAGCGAGCAGTTGTGGGAGCTCTACCAAACGGTGTGCCAGGACGAGATGCGGCCGCTCGGCGAATTCATCGACCGGGTGCTGGCCCGGGAGTGGGGCGCGTTCCCCCGCGAGGAGATCCTCGACCTGCTGCGCGAGATCGAGGGGCAGATGCTCTCCAACATCCAGATCAAGACGATGGAGGGGTCGCGGTTTGCCGAGATGGCCGACGAGGTCAGCGAGGAGACCCAGAAACAGTTCGAGGCGCTGATCGGCCGGGTGGAGCAGGCCTTTGCCGGCGAGGGCGGCCCGCCTTAGACGAGGAACCGACCGTTGCGGTAGATCACCTCGCCGTCCCCGAAGACCTCCGCCCCGTTCCTGAGCTCGAGGATCATGTCCCAGTGGAGCCCCGAGACGTTCCGCCCGCCGGTCTCGGGATACGCCGCCCCCAGGGCCATGTGCAGCGTCCCGCCGATCTTCTCGTCGAATAGGATATTGCGGGTGAACTGCTGGATGTCGTAATTCAGCCCGAACGCGAACTCCCCGAGCGTCCGGGCCCCCCCGTCGAGGTCGAGCATCGCCCGGAGGAAGTCCTGGCCTTTCGCCGCCGTCGCCTCGGTCACCCGCCCCCCGTCGAACACGAGCCGGACGTCGGTCACCTCCCTGCCGCCGTAGATCGCGGGGAACGAGAACCGCACCGACCCTCGGGTCGCATCCTCCACCGGACCGGTGAAGACCTCCCCGTCCGGGAAGTTGTGCTCCCCGGAGGCGCTGATCCACGTCCGGGCTGCGGCGGAGATCGTGAGATCGGTGTCGGGGCCGACCACCCGCAACGTTTTGATCGAGTTGAGCCGGGAGACGAAAGCGGCCTGCTGGTGCGCCACGGCCTCCCAGGCCGCGACCGGATCCTCGCGGTCCAGGTGGCCGGCGGTATAGACGAAGTCTTCGTACTCGCCGAGGGCCATCTCCGCTTCCTGAGCGTCGGCCTGGGTGGGAGCCTGTGTGAGGCACCACCGGAGCTCCCCCCGGCTCGTCCGCTCCATGAAGGTCTTCATGAGCTCGCGGGTTGCCTCCCGGCGCGCCGCGATCCGCTCCGGCGGGACGCGGGTGAGGGCCCGGGTGTTGAACGAGCCCAGGTACCTGAGGTCGGCGTCGAACCGCTGGGCCTCTATCCGGTCGAGGTCCGAGATGAACCGGAGCTGCTCGTCGCTGGCGGTCTTGAAGTACAGTTCCTCGAGCCCTTCCAGCCCGACGCGGACCGATGGGTAGGCGCCGGCGGCCAGCGCCTCGCGGTAGGCCGCGGCGATGTGCGGGGCGGCGAGTGACGTCCCGCTGATCCTGACGAGTTGGCCCCGCTTGAGCTTGAGCGAGTAGTGGACGAGCACGCGTGCGAGCTTTTCAATTCTGGGATCGACCATGCCCTGTCAGTTCAGCCAGGGCCGAGGGACCTCCTGCGGCCCTGGCGCCGAGGCCATCCCCTCCCGGGTAACGCAGCGGAGGGGCACTGCCCATCCGAGCAGTGCCCCCCCGTTTCGAGCGGAATCAATTTCGAGGTTAGCGCTTTTTGCTCTTCTTGGCTGCCTTCTTCTTCGCCACGGAAGGGGCCCTCCTTTCGATTTAGGTATCGCAGGGGGCCTGTTCTTGCCCCTCGGATCCTCATATACGACACTCTTTACTTTTCTCCTCCTGGGAATTGGAGGAAATTTCAAGAATCGTGAGAGAATCCGAGGGGCCGTGGGGTGAGCCCAGGATTCCCCCAGAATTTCGATGTCTCGGCCTCCCTCCCTTAGTTGCAAGCGTGCGTAAACCCGGTACTCAGAACACCCGTCCCCCTTCGATCGATCATGCCGCCCGCGCAGACATTGAGATGAGGTTCTCATCCTGGCGCCCCCGGAGACGTCCGGACCCAGCATCTGCGCGGCCGCCCTGCTTCGCGGGCAAAGGTTCCGGATCGACGGGCCCCGGCGCCCGTTCGATTCGGTGTAATATACGTTGCAGGTATTCGCAATCAATGATACGCAAGCCACGGCCCGACGGTGGGGATGCGGCCGGTGTTCAATTGTGCAGGGAACCCATCGGCCCGGCATCCGGTGAGTCCCCGACCTGCGGCGCCTCGCCCAGCCGGTGGAGGGGGTGGAGCGCGGGCAGCATTCCGAGGGTCCCCGCGGCCACGATCGACCCGCTCAGCGCCAGGGCGGCGGGCATGCCGAGGACCGTGGCGGCCGCCCCGACGCCGAGCCATCCCAGGGCGCTGACCCCCATCGTGGAATAGTAGAGGCCGAGCACGCGCCCGCGGGTCTCGTCGGACGATGTCGTCATCAGGACCGTCGACATGGAGGTGTCGTAGGACGAGCCCAGCGCCCCCACGATCGTGACGATCACCAGCGACACCGAGAACCACGGGGACAATCCGAACAACGCGATGAACGCGCCGAACCCGGTCGCGGCAACCGCGAGCAGCGTGCCCTTGTTGCGCGGGTCTCCCCGCGACGCCACGGCCAGCGTCGCGCACAACTGCCCGACCCCCACCATCGCCGCGAGCGACCCCAATCCGATCGCCCCCACCCGCAGCACGTCGCGCGCCATGACGGGCATCATCGCCTGATAGCCGAACCCGAACGCCTCCACGATCAGGCTCAGCAGCAGGAGCGCGCGAATCTCGCGCACGCGCAGGGCGTACCCCAACCCCGCCGCGACGGCGCGGACAAACGGCCCCGCTGCCCCCCGGGCGGTGGTGGGGCTGCGGAGCACGAGCAGGGCGGCGACCCCTCCACCGTACGCGGCGGCGATGAGCAGATAGTTCTGCCCCACGCCCAGCCGATCGATGACGATGCCTCCGGCGAGCGCGCCGATGATCCTGACCACGCTGGCCGCCATGAACTGGAACGCGCTGGCGTTCAGCAGGCGCCGAGGGCCCACCACATCGTACATCAGGCCGCTCGCCGACGGCTTGCTGATCGCGAGCACGATCCCGTTCAGCACGAGGTAGCAGAGGACGTGCCCGAGCCGGGCGGTGTGGGTGAGCAGCAGCGCCGCGAGCGCCAGCGCGCCGAGCGCGGCCGCGAGTTGGGCGGTGAGGAGCATCCGGCGGCGGTCGGCGCGGTCGACGACGGGGCCGCCGAGCACGCTGAAGAGAGCCTGGGTGCCCCCCCGCACCCCCGCCGCCAAGCCCACCCAGAATGGGGAGTTGGTGAGCTGCAGGACCACCCACCCTTGGGTGAGCAGTTCGAGCGTGAACGCGCCCGAGCCGAACAGCGAGTACATCCACAGACAGCGATACCCGGGAGCCTCAAACGCGAGCGAAAAACGCTGGGGTCTGCCTCCGGGCACAGGCAGGAGTTTCGCGCCTCCGGCGGGTCCTCCCCTGCCCCTCCCCGTCGGCCTCGCGCTAGCGCCGCCGCGCGAAGCGGCCGGGATCGAAGGCGGAAAGCGAGACGCTCGACCGGCCGGTCGTGACGAGCTCCGCCAGCGCGGATGCGGTCGCGGGAGCCAGGGTCACCCCGAGCATCCCGTGTCCCGTGGCGATGTAGAGTCCCTCCACGCCGGGGACGGAACCAATCACCGGCAGCCCGTCGGGAGTGAGGGGGCGCATCCCGGCCCACGCCACCTCCCGCTCGCCCCGCCCCCACCCCAGGAGATACCGGTCGGCCCCGCGGCGGATCGCCTCGATCCGACGCATGTCGAGCGCGGGATCCAGGCCGGAGAGCTCCATCGTGCCGCCGAGGCGGAGCGCGCCGTCGAAGTTGCTCACGGCGATCCTCGCCTCGTCGAGGTAGAGGGGCCGCCTCACCGACGCGCTCGGGCGGGTGAGCGTAATGCTGTACCCCTTCCCGGCTTGGATCGGAAGGCGATACCCGACCCGGCTGGCGAGGACCCCCGACCACGCCCCCGCCGCGATGACGACGCGGTCGGCCTCGAGGACTCCCTCGGCGGTCTCCACCGCGGCGACGGCGCGGCCTCGGCGCCGCAGGCCGCTCACCTCGACTCCCGTTCGGATCTCGGCGCCGCCTTCGCGCACGCGCCGCAGGAGACCGGCGGTCAGCGTTTCCGGGCGAACGTGCCGCTCCCCCTCGGCCAGGATGCCCCCGACGACCGACGGACCGAGCAGCGGCTCGACCTCGCGGACCTCGCGGGCGGTGAGCCGAACCGGCTCCGCACAGCCGAACGCCCGCATCCGCTCCAGGTCTCTCGCGATATGATCCAGGGCGGACCGCCCGAGGAAGGCGAGGAGGACCCCCTGGCGGTGCATCTCGATCTGCACCCCGTCCTTCTCCAGGGCGTCGTAGAGCTCCATCGTCCGGGCGTTGAGGGCGGCCACCGCTTCCAGCCCGGCGCGGTGGGCCGGCGCGGTGCAGTGCCGTCGGAAGTCCCACAGCCACCCCAGGAACTGGAGGTCCGCGCGCGGTCTGATGTAGAGCGGGCTGTCCGCCTTCAGCAGCCACCGCAGCGACGTCCCGAGCAGGCCGGGCGCCGGCACCGGACCGGACAGGGCCGGGACGATCCATCCGGAATTGCCGGATGAGCACCCGGCGCCCGGCTCGCCCCGGTCCAGAATGGTGACGCGCTCGCCGCGCCGCTGGAGCTCGTAGGCGCAGGCGAGGCCGATGACTCCGGCGCCGATGACGACGGTGCGGCTCATCCTTCCGGCGGTGGCCACGCCTCCTTCCGGCGCAGAGGTCCCGGGGGGCGCGACCGCCGGCGGCTCACCTCCACGGCACGATCGCCCCACGCATCGTGCGGGGCCGAGACCACCGCGTTTTGAAGAACGCCCACTTTTTCGATCTCAACTTCGACGGGATCCCCGGGCTCCAGCCAAAAAGGCCCGGGATCGGGCCTGCGCCCCACGGCGGCCCCGTTATCCCGAGTACGGGGCGGAACCGTCACCGTGGTCATCGCGCGCACCTCGGAAGCTCCTCGGCGACCGCCGCGGGGCTCAGCGGAACGTGATGAGATCGCTGCGGCTGAGCGTGACCTTCGCCTCGGCCAGCGGCAAATTCTTCGGATTGGCGAAGCCCGGAGCGTTCAGCATCTGGTACTGCGTGTAGAGCAGGGGAAACGGATCGGCGGAGATGCCGTCGGCCGCCACGACAACCGTATACCCGCGCAAGTTCGCGCCGAACGCGGTGTAGAGCACCGAGCCGTTCGCGGCGGTTCCGACGATGATGCAGGTCTTGATCCCCTTGGACTTCAGGATCTCGTCGAGCGTCGTCCCGTAAAATTTGTCGGCGCGCGTGGTGACCTTTAGGTCCCCCGCCGCCGGCGCGACCTCGGCCAAAATAGTCGACCCCGCCGTCGGCGTCTCCGAGTACACGACGAGCGCGCCGGCGCCCCGCGCCTTCGCGAGCAACGCCGCAGCCGCCGGCAGCGTGGCCCGGCACGACGGCCGGGGGGCACAGACGATCGACGTGAGATCGAGCACCAGGTAGGCCGTGGTCTTCGCATCGACCGCGACCGGCACGGGCTGCGGAAGCGCGGGCACCTCGACTTGGGCCGTCGCCCCCGGAACCACCGCCATCCCCAGGGCCACCAACGCGGGGACAGCGAGCCAGCGCGCCGCGGTTCCAATCGCCGTGCGGGGCCGGGGCGTCGAAAGGCGGGTGGGTGTCGGGCGTGCCGCGCCCATTCATCTTCCCTCCATGATCCACAACGTCTGACGACGCCTTCGCCGAGTGAAAAGCCCTCCCCTTCAGCCGCGGGCCCGCGTCCACCGCCTCTCCGCGGGCGTCCGGGTGGACCAGCCACCACCGTGCCCGTTCCACCGGACGGACTGGCGAGATGAAGCGGACCTCTGGTGAGAGCGGTGGGGATCTTGCCCGGTGCGGTCTCTCTGGCGCAAGCCGCCTTTCCTCGGAAGAATCCCCGATTCTCGGCCCGGCCGCGCCGACGGCCGCCCAGGCAGGGTTGCATGAACCTCGCGGCAAATGCGATAGCGACTTCTGGAGTGCCCCCACTCCGCCGCCGTCCACGCATCCCGCTGGCCCGCGGAGCGATCACCGCGGGGCATGCACTTGCTCGCCGGGAGGGTCGTCCGTGCGTGAGCAGCCTGGGCGGGGGTACGTCGGCCGCAGCATTCCGCGCAGAGAAGATCAGCGGATGCTGAGAGGCCGCACCTCGTTTGTCGCCGATGTCCGGCTTCCCGGCATGCTGAGCGCGGCCTTCCTCCGCAGCCCGCACGCCCACGCCCGGCTCGTCTCCGTGGATGTGGCGCCCGCGCTGCGGGTCCCGGGCGTCGTCGCCGCGTTCAGCGGCCGCGACCTGGCGGACGTGCTCCCGCCCCTCCCCGATCCCCAGGTGTCCTTCCCCGAGCGGTGGCGGCAGGGGGTCGTCCACCGCGTGAACATCCCCCAACCCCGGATCCTCGCCGTGGACAAGGTGCGCCACGTGGGGGAGGCCGTCGCCGTCGTCGTCGCGCTGGATCGTTATGCGGCGGAAGATGCCGTCGAGAAGATTGCCGTGGTGTTCGACCCCCAGCCGGCGGTGATCGATCCCGAGGACGCGCTCCTCCCCGATGCGCCGCTCATCCACCAAACCCTCGGCACCAACCTGATGGGGGAGTTTCGCATCGAGAAGGGCGATGTGGACGGGGCGTTCCGCGACGCGCCGCAGGTGCTCCGCTCGCGCTTCACGCACCATCGCTACACCGCCGTGCCGATGGAGGGCCGCGGGGCGGTCTCCGCGTACGACGCGCGGACAGGCACCCTGACGACGTGGTGCTCCACCCAGATGGTCCACGCCGTCCGCCGGGCGACCTCGGCACTGCTGGGCATGCCCGAGGCACGGGTCCGCTGCATCGCCCCGGATGTCGGCGGCGGGTTCGGCGCAAAAGGAATGGTCTACCCCGAGGACGTCCTGGTCGCCTACCTGACGCGGACCCTCGGCCGCTCGGTGCAGTGGCTGGAGGACCGCCGCGAGCATTTCGTCAGCACGATCCACGCCCGAGACCAGATCCACGACGCGGAAGTGGCCTTCGAGCGCGACGGCCGCATTCTCGCCGTCCGCGACCGGATGATCCAGGATGCCGGCGCCTGGAATCCGCTGGGACTCGTCACCGCGTACAACACCGCGGCGCATCTGCTGGGACCGTACGCGGTGCCCCACTACCGCCTCGAGGCCAAGGTCGCCGCCACGAACAAGGTGGCCAACGCCCCCTACCGGGGAGCCGGCCGGCCCGAAGGCGTGTTCGTGATGGAGCGGTTGGTCGACCTGATCGCCCATCACCTCGGCCGCGATCCCGCCGAGATCAGGGCGCGCAACATGATCCCGCCCGAGGCGATGCCGTACGCGGTGGGCATCCCGTACCGGGACGGCTCGCCGGTCGTGTACGACAGCGGAGACTTCCCGCGGGCTCTCCAGCTCGCCCTCGACGCCCTGGGCGGCCTCGACGACATCCGCCGCCGCCAGCGCGAGGCGCGGCGGGAGCGCCGGTATCTTGGGCTCGGGCTGGCCTGTTATACGGAGGGGACCGGAGTCGGCCCCTTCGAAGGGGCAACCGTGCGGGTCGATTCGACCGGGGCGATCTCGGTGGCGAGCGGAACCTGCTCGCAGGGGCAAGGGCACGAGACCGCGTTTGCCCAGGTCGCGGCCGACCTCTGGCGGGTCCCTCTCGACGGCGTCGTGATCACGACCGGTGACACCGCCGCGATCCCGGCCGGCCTCGGCACCATCGCCAGCCGCAGTGCCGTCGTCGTCTCGGCGGCGATCCACGAGGCCAGCCGGCGCGTTCAACAGAAAGCCTTCGAACTCGCCGCTCAGGCGCTCGAGTGCGCCCCGGAGGACCTGGAGCTCCGAGAGGGGCGGGTGGGCGTGCGGGGGGTGCCGGGTCGATCGCTCACGCTCGCCCAGCTGGCCCGAGCCGCCCATCCGGGCTGGGACCACCGCCGGCCCCAGGGGATGGAGCCGCTGCTCGAGGCGACGTCGTACTATGAGCCGCCGACGGTGACCTGGGCGTACGCGGCGCACGCGGCGATGGTGGAGGTTCACCCCGAAACCGGAGAGATCACGATCCATCGATACGTGGTCGCCCACGACGCGGGCACGGTGATCAATCCGCGCATTGCCGAAGGGCAGATCCACGGAGGCGTCGCCCAGGGGCTCGGCGCGGCCACGCTGGAGGAACTGGTCTACGACGAGGGAGGCCAGCTGCTCACGACCACGCTGATGGACTACGTCCTGCCGTCGGCGGTGGAGGTGCCCACGATGGAGGTCATCCACCTGGAACATCCCTCGCCGCTCAACCCCCTCGGCGTCAAAGGCCTCGGGGAAGGCGGGGCGATCGCCCCTCCCGCCGCGATCGCCAATGCCGTCTCCGATGCCCTGCGCCCGTTCGGGATCGAGTGCAACCGCCTGCCGATCCGCCCGGACCGGATCGTCGACGCGCTCAGGTCGGCACCGAGCGGGGCACCGAACCCGCCGGACGGCGGGGAGACGTTGTCCCGATCATCCGGGACGTGAAAAGGAGGATCCATGGCCAGGGTCGGGATGGCGCTGGGGTACGGCAAGTTCACGAACAGCCGGGAGACGGCGGACTTGATGCGCCGCGCCGAGGAGCGCGGGTTCGAGATGGGCTTCTTCTCGGAGACGATCGAGTTGATGCGCGATTCGGTCACCGTGCTGGCGGCGATCGGGCTGGCCACCAGCCGGCTCACCCTGGGGACCACGCAGATCGTCCGCCTCCGCAGCCCGGTCGTCATGGCCCAAACCCTGGCCAGCCTCGACGAGCTCACGGGCGGGCGGATGACGCTCGCGCCCGGAGCGTGCACCGGCAGCCACGCCAGGGCGCATTCCCTGGAGCCTTTGGACCCGGCGCTCACGCTCAAGGAATGGATCGAAAGCATCCGGCTCATCCTCACCGGAAAGAAGGTCTCCTACGATGGCACGGTCGTGAAGTTGAAGGACGTCGGGCTGGGATGGACGCCGGCCCGCACGACCGTGCCCCTGTACGTGCCCGCGACGAGCCGGACGGGACTGCGCCTGGCGGGAGAGCTGGGCGACGGGGTGGTGCTCAACGCGGTGTGCTCCCCCGAGTACACGGTCAACGCCCTGAAGATCATCCGGGAGGCGGCCGCGGCGGCGGGCAGGGATTGGGCGGGGTTCGAGGTGGCCCAGATCATCAACTGCTCCGTGGAGGACGACCACAAAAAGGCGTTCGACGCGATCCGGTGGGAGGTGGCGACGAAGTTTGATCCGGCGCAGATCTCCTTCATCGCCGGCCCGAAGATGCGCGTGGGCGAGCCCTACATCCGCAAAGAAGACATCCCGAAGTTCGAAGAAGCGCACGCCAAAGGGGGGATCGAGGGCCTGATTCGGGCGGTCCCGGACTCGTACGTGGCGGGGATGACGGCCAGCGGCACCCCGGATGAGGTGCGAGCCCGGGTGCAGCAGTACCGCGACGCCGGGGTGAGCCTGCCTCTGCTTCGCCCGGCGGCCGCCCACCAGACCCAGCGGCTGCTGGACCTCTTCGCCCGGTAACGGCACAAAGGGGCTGACCCGGCCGGGCCGTTCCCGCAGGGACGGCCCCCGCGCCGCCGTCCGCTACCGCGACCGGGGGTCGAGCACCTCGCGCAATCCCTCCCCCAGCGTGTTGAACCCGAGGACCGAGAGAAATATGGTGAGGCCGGGGACGGTGGCGACGTGCGACGCGACCGTGATGAACCCGCGCCCGTCGGCGAGCATCGTGCCCCAATCCGGCGTGGGCGGCTGCGCGCCGAGCCCGAGAAAGCTCAGCCCGGCGGTCTCCGTGATCATCCAGCCGATGTTGAGCGAAACGAAGACGAGCATGGCGGCGACGACGTTCGGCAGGAGATGGCGGATGATGATCCGGGTGTGCGTGGCGCCGGCGGCCCGGGCGGATTCGACGAACTCCGTCGAACGGAGCAGGAGGATCGCGCCGCGCATCCCCCGCGCGTAGAACGGTACGTTGGACACGGTGACGGCCAGCATGGCGTGGGTGAGGCCGGGGCCGAGGGCGGCGACGATCGCGATCGCGAGGAGAATCTCCGGGAAGCCCATCAGGATGTCGATGCCGCGCATGAGCAGGTTGTCGAGGCGGCCGCCGTAGTACGCGGCAAGAATGCCCAGCGCCGACCCGAGGCTGAGGGCGAGGAAGGCGGCGGAGACGCCGATCGTCAAGGAGGTCCGCGTCCCCCAGAGAAGGCGGCTCAGGATGTCCCGACCGAGCTGGTCCGATCCGAGCAGGTAACCCGATGTCAGCGGGGCCGCCAACCGGTGGCCGAGGTGGGGGATGGTGGGGGGATCGAGGGGGAGGACCGGCGCCAGCACCCCGAGGCCCGCGATGACGGCGACGATGATCGCCCCTCCCATCGCGGACCGGTTGCGCCGAACGCGGGCAAGGACCCCGGCGGCGGGCCGGCGGGTGGTGCGCACGGGGAATTCGGCGGACGAGGCGACCTGTTCGGCCATCACTCAAACCGGATCCGAGGGTCGAGGTACGCGTAGAAGAGGTCGGTGACGAGGTTGATGATCACATAGGTCGTCGCCACGAGGAGCACCGCGCCCTGGACGAGCGGGAAGTCTCGGGTGAGAATCGCGTTCACGAGCATCAGCCCCACCCCCGGCCAGTCGAAGACGGTTTCCACGTACACCGCACCCGCCAGGAGAAATCCCATCTCCAGCCCCACGACGGTGACGATGCCGACGAGCGTATTGCGGAAGGCGTGCCTCATCGTGACCGCCGCCTCCCCCAGCCCTTTTGCCCGCGCCGTGCGCACGTAGTCGCCGCGGAGGGCCTCGATCATGCCGGTCCGGGCCACGCGCGTGATGATCGCCAGGGGCAGCGCGCCGAGCGTGAACGCGGGGAGGATGAGGTGCGTCAGCACATCCCCCACCGTCGCCGCCCCCGACGGTGAGGACATCCCCGTTCCCGGGAGCCAGCCCAACCGCAGCGAGAAGAGGATGATCAGGATCATGCCGAGCCAGAAGGGGGGGATGCTCGCCCCGCCCACGGTCACGATCATGGAGAGGCGGTCCACCAGCTGCCCCGGGCGCCTCGCGGCGAGGACGCCCAGGGCGATGCCGGGCCCGAACGCCACGATGACGGCGCCCGCGGCCAGGATGATCGTCCCCCGGAAGCGCAGGAGGAGCTCTCCGAGAACCGGCCGGTGCAGCGTGATCGATCGTCCCAGATCCCCCTGCGCCACGTGCGCGAGCCAGAGCACGTACTGGGTCGCGAGCGGCCGGTCCAACCCCAGCTCTCGGTGCAGCCGGGCCAGCTCCTGAGGGGTGGCGATCGGGCCGAGGAGGATTTGCGCGGGATCGCCGGGGGTGAGGTGGAGCAGAGCAAACGTGAACACCGAGATCCCGATCAGGACGACGGCGACCCAGGCGGACCGCTGAACGATGTACCGCGACATCCGCTACCCCCGTCGACGTTGGGACGATGCCCGGCTCGGCCGCACCGCCAGGATGCCGCGGGCCCGGGGCACCACGCGCCCGGCCGTCCCTGGCCCTAGCGCGAGGCGTTCGACCGTCAGGAGGTGCGCCCGCATCAACTGCTCCGCCGCGCGGGGATCGCGCCGCTGGATCGCACGGAGGATCCGCCGGTGCTCCTGGATCGCCCGTTGGGGCCCTCCCGGCACGCGCGCGGACGCCTCGCGGCTGGGCATCAGCGCGTCGGTGATCACCTCGACCATCTTCAGGAGGAGAGGATTTTTCGCCGCTTCCGCGATGGTGGTGTGAAACTGTGCGTCACCGCGCAGCCCCAGCTCCGGGGTCGGGATGCCGCGGGCCTGGCCCTCGAGGGCCGCGGCGAGCGCTCGAAGGTCCGCCCGCGTAGCGCGCTGCGCGGCGAGCGCCGCGGCGCGCGGTTCAACGATCAAGCGAACCTCCATCTGCGCCCGGGTGAGATCGCGGCCGCCGGTCAACGCGGCGGCGACCGCCAAGACCCCTCCGCGTGCCGTCCGGGCGGCGAAGACTCCCCCGCCGGAGCGGATCTGGATGAGGCCCATGGCGTGGAGGACCGCGAGCGCCTGCCGGACCGAAACCCGGCTGACCCCGAACCGTCCGACGAGCTCGCGCTCGGAGGGCAGTCGGTCGCCGGGCCGCAGCGGACCGTGCAAGATGAGCTCCTGGAGCTGCGCGACGATCGCCTCGTAGACGCGCGCCCGCTCGATCGGTCGGAGCTCGACTGGACGATGCGAGGATCGACGCGTTGACACCGGTTCCTCAGGTTCCGTATAATCGGTTGTGGACTACTGGACAGTCCAGTGGTTCTCCTGCAGCATAACGCACCCGCGGTATCCGCTCAAGGCGACAGCATCATAAAGGGGGAATGAGTGTGCGGCGACGTCTGGCGTGCGTGGCGCTTATCGTCGGGATGATCCTTGTTGGGCTGTGGGCGTCGTCCCCAGGGATGGCGACGACCCCTGGCACGCTTGTCGTCGGGCTCGTCGCGGAGCCCACCTCGATGGATCCGGGGCAGCTCAACGACATCAACTCGATGCGGGTGCTGGCGAACATCTACGATACCCTCGTGCGGTTCGCGCCCGGCACTTTCGAGTTGAGGCCGGGCCTGGCCACGTCGTGGACCATCTCCCCGGATGGGCTGACGTACACGTTCAAACTGCGGAAGGGCGTGACGTTCCAAGATGGGACTCCCGTCGACGCGGCGGCGATCAAGTTCGTGTACGATCGCCTGCTCGATCCCGCGCACCCGTACCACAACACGGGACCGTTTCCGTTCGCCACGTTTTACTACGGGGCGATCAAGGAGACCCGCGTCGTGGACCCGTCCACGGTGCGATTCGTGCTCAAGCAGCCGTTCTCTCCATTCCTGCACAACCTGACGCTCAACACCGGCCGGATCGTCAGCCCCGCCGCGGTCAAGAAGTGGGGCAAGGAGTTTGCCAGCCATCCGGTAGGGCCGGGACCGTTCAAGTTCGTGAGCTGGGAGAAAGGCGTCCGCATCATCCTCGACAAGAACCCGGCGTACTGGGACGGCGCCCCCAAGCTGAATCGGCTGGTGTTTCGCCCGCTGGTCGAGGAGCAGACCCGCGTGACGGAGCTGCTGTCCGGCGGAGTGGATTTCATCGTCGATGTACCGCCGGATAACCTTGCGCAGCTCAAGAACGACAGCCGGTTCCAGCTCTACGAGCAGCCGGGGCCGCACATTTGGTGGGTGACGCTGAACACGAAGAAGAAGCCCTTCAGCGACCCTCGGGTGCGGCAGGCGGTCAACTACGCCATCAACAAGGAAGGGATCTGTCGGGACGTGCTGAAGGGGACGTGCACCCCCGCCGCCGGCCCAATTCCTCCGGCCATCACCTGGGCGTTCTCGCAGCAGATCAAGCGGTACACGTACAGCCCGGAAAAAGCGAAGGCGTTGCTGCGCGAAGCGGGATATCCCAACGGGTTCAGCGCAAGCTTTTGGATCCCCGAGTCGGGGTCCGGCATGCAGTCTCCAAAAACGATGGCCGAAGCGATTCAGGCGGACCTCGCCGCGGTCGGGATCAAAGCCTCCATCCAGACGTACGAGTGGGGCGCCTATCTCAGCCAGTACAGCAAGGGGCTCGCCTCCGCCGACATGGGCGCGATGTCCTTTATGCTCGATCCGGGAGACCCCGCCCCGATGCTGAGCCTCGTCATCGATGGGCACGCCAGCTCACCCAACGGGTTCAACAGCGGGTACTATGACAACCCGAAAGTCAACCAGTTGCTGCTGCAGGCGACGGAAACGGTCGACCAGGCAAAGCGCGGCGCCCTGTACCGTCAGGTCGCCTCGGTCGTGGCGGACGACGCCCCGTGGATTTTCATCGACAATGCGGTGCAGACGGCCGCGGCCGTGAAACGGGTGAAGGGATTCGTGCTGTCGCCAACGTTTTACCTATTCTTCCACGACACCTGGGTGCAGTGAGCGCGGAGGCTTAAAACCCCCTCGCACCGGGGGGAGAGAGAAGAGCAGCAGGGGCACAGAGACCCGCCCGCGGCGCGTCAACACTGCGGGCGGGGGCGACCCGTCATCGCGGAATGGTCCGGCGCTTGGTCGGAGACGGCCGTCGAGACACGGCCGGTTTCCGCCGGGGCCCTATTCCGTTGTCCGCGCGCAAACCTCCCTCCCCTGGAGGGTCGTTATGACCGGAGGGCGGGCCCGTTCCGGTGCACGTGAGGGCCTGGTTTTGACCCCGGCCGCAAGGCGGTGCGGCCAGCGTGCGGGAGACGCACGGCGCACCGGCCACTGTTTGGACTGGTGACCTCGTCCGCAGACAAACCCCCTCCGCGGGTGCGCATCGGCGAAGCCGGCAAAAAGGGCAGGCCCAGAACCCCGCCACGCCGGGGGGGAAGCCTGCCGCTGAGGCGCGACCCCGACCCCGCTTCGGAGAATCCCCGGCGGGAGCCGGCAACGCTTCCGGGGAACACCGGCGAAGCGGACGAACCATACCGTTCAGGGCAGGCGACAACGCCGGTGCGTCTCTGGTAGAGTTGATTCGCTCGGCGGCTCTCGCCTGGAGATTGTGCGGAGTAATGGGAACGGTGGGCAGCATGGACAACCCGACGCGCTCGAACGGTCTGGCGCTTCCCCCGGCCGAGACCATCGCTCGTAGGTCAGGCCGGGACACGCCGTCGACCGGTCCGCTGCTGGAAGTGCACCATCTCACAAAAGATTTTGGCCGGTTCAGGGCCGTCGACGACATTTCCTTTGCGATCCCCAGGGGCAGGGTCATTGGCCTCCTCGGCCCCAATGGGGCGGGAAAGACCACCACGATCCAAATGCTCCTCGGCATTACCACTCCCACGTTCGGACGAATCACCTATTTTGGAAAAGAGTTCTTCGCGCACCGGCAGGAGTGCCTGCAGCGCATCAACTATGCTTCATCGTTCAACACCCTGCAGGGCCGGATCTCGGTGTGGGAAAACCTCTTGGTCTACGGGCATCTCTACGGCATGAGGAAGCCCGAAGGACGAATCCGGGAGCTGACCGCCTACTTCGAAATCACCGGCCTCCTCAATACTCGGTATTGGGACCTTTCAGCCGGGCAGAAAACGCGGGTGAACCTCATCAAAGCGCTGTTGAACGACCCTGAGCTGATTTTGATGGACGAGCCCACCGCCTCCCTGGATCCCGACATCGCGGACAAAACGCTCTCGCTGATCGAGGCGGCGAGGCAAGCCCTGTCCGTGTCGATTCTGTACACCAGCCATGACATGGAAGAAGTGACCCGGATCTGCGACGAGGTCATCTTCCTCGACCACGGGCGGATCGTCGCCCAGGATACCCCGCTTGGGCTCACCAAGCGCATCCGCACGGCCCATCTGAAGGTCACGTTCGAAGGCGAGCGTCAGGCCGTCGAAGCTTTCCTTGCGCAGCAACAGCAGCCGTATCAATTCACCCAAGAGTACGCCGTATCGATCGACACCACGGAGAAGATGATCCCGGCGCTGATCTTCGGGATCAGCAAGGTGGGCGTCTGGATCACCGACATCGAGGTGAAGAAGCCAACGCTCGAGGACGTGTTCCTGCGGATCGCCCGGGGAGAAGACGATGTCGATTGAGCGGATCGGCGCGGTGATGCTGCAGGAACTCTATATCACCAAGCGATCGCTCGAGGTCATCGTGGATCTCTTCTTCACGTCGCTGATGACGGTGATCGTCTTCGGGTTTGTGACGCGATTTCTGGTTGGGGCGCTCAGCTCCTCCACCGGAGCATACTTGATCCTCGGCCTGCTGCTGTGGGAGGTCATCCGGGTGAACCAGTATTCCCTGTCGGTGGGGAGCCTGTGGAACATCTGGGCGCGCAACCTCAGCAACATGTTTATCGCCCCATTGTCGGCCGCGGAGTATCTCGTGGCGCACATGCTGTCCGGGCTGGCGAAAACGTTCTGCATCTTCGTGATGATCTCCGCGATCGCCGCGTACGGCTTCCACTTCAATATCTTGCGCCTCGGACTCACCAATCTCGCGCTGTTCTTTGCGAACCTGACGGTGTTCGCCTGGTCGGTCGGGCTGATCTTGCTCGGAGTGATCTTCGTCTTTGGAACGAGGATCCAGGCGCTGGCCTGGGGACTCATTTTCCTCTTCCAACCGCTGACCGCGGCGTTCTTTCCGCTGAGCGTGCTGCCGCCGGTCCTCCGTCAGGTCGCCTACGGACTTCCCCCGACGTTTGTCTTCGAAGCGGCTCGAAGGGCCCTGAGCCGCGCAGACGTGGATTGGACGTCCGCCGCCAGGGCGTCCGGTGAGAACCTCGTGTACTTTATGCTCGCGCTCTTCGTGTTCAATCGCTTGTTTGCGCATTCGCGGAAGACCGGGCAGTTTGCGCGCAGTGAAGGTTGAGGAGCGTCCGGCCCGGGCGTCGGGATCAGGCCGGCAACATTCCCAAGGCCGTCCGGGGCATCGGGGGCCGCCGGCCGTGTGCGTCGATGGCTCCCCCCGCCAATCTCAGGGGGGGTGGGCGTGTTGGTCCGATTCTTGAGCGCAGGAATGGGTGCAGCAAAGGCTTGGCGTGAAGTGGGTTCCCAACGGCCGGACCGCCGCACGGAAGGAGACAAGGCTTGAAGCTCTCGATCGTTGATCAGTCCCCGGTTCCGGCGGGCGCGACACCCGCAGATGCGCTGCGCAATACAATCAACCTGGCCCGGCTGGCCGACCGACTCGGCTACGAGCGGTACTGGATCGCCGAGCACCACGCCACCCCCGGCTTCGCCAGCCCGGCGCCCGAAGTCCTCATCGCGCGGGTGGGGAGCGAGACGGCCGGCATCCGCATCGGCTCCGGCGGGGTCCTGCTGCCGCATTACAGTCCGCTCAAAGTCGCGGAGACGTTCCGCGTCCTCCACGCCCTCTACCCCGGCCGGATCGACCTTGGCATCGGACGTGCCCCGGGGAGCAGCCCGCTGGAGGCCTACGCCCTGCGCCGCGACCGTGATCGGCAGGCCTTGACCGACGACTTCCCGGAGCAGCTCGTGGAACTCCTGGCGTTTCTGCGCCACACGTTTCCGCCGGACCATCCGTTTAGCCGGATCAAAGTTTCCCCGGAGATGCCCGGATGCCCGGAGGTCTGGCTCCTCGGATCGAGTATGTGGAGCGCGACCGCGGCCGCGCAGCTGGGGTTGCCCTACGCGTTCGCCCACTTCATCAATCCCGAACCCACCCGCGCGGCGCTCGAGTACTATCACTCGCACGTCACCGCTGCGGGCGGATCGGCTCCGGGAACGATCCTGGCCCTCGGGGTGATCTGTGCCGACACCGAGACCGAAGCCCAGCGCCTCCATGCCAGCGTCCGCGTGCGCCACGTCCTGCGGGAGCTGGGGATCGATCCGGGCCCGATTCCCACCCCCCAAGACGCGCTCACCAGGTTGGGCGCCGGGGCCGCCCGGACATCCACGGACGAAAGCGAGTGGCCCCGGTACGTCGTGGGCGCGCCCGAGCAGGTGCACGCTCAGCTCGTCCGCATCGCCACGGAGCTCAAAGTTGAAGAGCTCATGGTCGTGACCGTGGTCCATGATCATGAGGCACGCCGCCGCTCCCACCTTCTTCTAGCCGAGGTCTTTGGTCTCGAATCACGCGCGCAGGGGGCGCCCCCTCCCCGCTAGTGGAAATCCTAAGAACAAGACTCCCCGCAGCCGAGGGATTGGAGCGTGGACGGAGGGTTCATCCGCGCCGCTGATCCAAGGGCGCGGGAATACCCTGCGCAGGTGGAGGGAAAGGCCGAGCCTACCCGGTCTTCATCGATTCGCAAAGTTCCATTCCACATTCCAGCTTGCGATGGCGTCGTAGGTTTGCACCGTCATCGGGATTTGCCCCCAGGCTTCGAGTCCCGATACTTGTCCCTTATCGTCCGTCGTCCGGATCATGTGGCTCAGCAGGACATCGGCCTTGACGAGGGGGAAGCGGTCCGCGTCCTGAAAAATAATGGTGTAGGAAGAGAGCGCCTGATTGCTGCGGGCGCTCTCTACGGTCTTGGTCGCGGGCTCGACCGAGAGATGATAGGATAGCCTTCCATCCTGCCACTTCGTCCCCAACGCCAAACTGACATCACCATGCACCGGCAACTCGATCTTGTCCCAACTGTGCAGGGCCCGACGGGGCAGAGAATGCGGCACGGGCGGCGGAAGTATATCGCTGAGCCTCACGATCGTCCCCGAAAGCCGATCCAACCGATACACACGGCCGGCGCTGTCCTCGTGAAGCACAAATCGAAACTCCCAGAGCCCGGCCACCCCGATGAACACCACAAGAAAAAAGGCCAGAAGGTCGCGACGATTCACCCCGCACCCCCCGCTGCCGGCCGTCACTCCTTCAAGAACTCGATCCCCCGGTTGCCATTCAAGTTCGTCCTGCGACACCGTCTCTCCCGCCACACCATTCGGCACGGGGTGCGCCGATGGTAGGGAGACAAGCGACGCGAATGAGAGCCCAGGGTCCAGGCACGGGGGGCGTCGAATGCTTGGAGTCGGTGTAACCGTTGTGGGAGGAGGGAACAGCATGAACATCTCCACGGCACAGTCACCCCACGGGCAGGATCGTCACCGTCGCCAAAGTCGGGTGGCCGCTCGCCTGTCTCGGCGGGAGGTCCTGCAAGTGGCGGGAGCCGCCGGTGTGGCGGCCTCCCTGGGGAAAGCCCTCGCCGCGGTCGAACGGGCATCTGCGGCGGGAGCGCAGGGCGGCGAGCTGTTCTACGGTCTGACCAACAAGTTCGATACCCTCGACCCGAACGTCACGACGTTCTCCGACGTCGCGCGAATGGCGTATCACATGTTCGATCCCCTGCTGTGGGAGTCAAAAGCCGGCGTGTTCGTACCCGGGCTGGCGGAGAAGTGGGAGGTGAACGCGGACGCCACTCAGTACACGTTCCACCTCCGTCGGGATGTCAAGTTCCACGACGGCACGCCGTTCAACGCCGAGGCGGTGAAATTCACGTTCGACCGCATCGTGGATCCGGCGCTGAAGTCGCAGTCGGCGTTTTCCGCAATCGGGCCGTACGACAGCAGCGCGGTCGCGGACCCCTACACGGTCGTGGTCAAATTCAAGGACCCCTACGCGCCGTTCTTGAGCTCGGTGGCGCAGTCGCTCCTCTCGCCGGTGTCGCCGGACGCGGTGAAGAAGTACGGCAAGGATTTCGGTACGCATCCGGTGGGGACGGGGCCGTTCAAGTTCGCCTCGTACACGACCGACAGCGTCGTCCGGATGGTGAGAAACCCCGACTACCGATGGGCGCCGTCGATCTTTAAGAACCACGGCCCCGCGTCGCTCGACGCGATCAGCTACCGGATCATCCCGGAGTCCTCGACGCGGCTCGCGGCGCTCAAATCGGGCCAGATGCAGGTGATCCAGGATGTGCCGACGCAGGACTACGAGAACCTGCGGCGCGACAATACCATCCAACTGCTGCAGGGCCTGATGACCGGATCGGGCTGGACGATGATGATCAACGTGACCAACCCCCCGATGGACGACGTGCGCGTCCGCCAGGCGCTGCAATGGGGCGTGGACAAGAGCGCGATGATCAAGGCGGTATGGCAGGGGGTGTACAAACCGGCCACCAGCATCCTGACCGCGGCGACGTTCGGGTACGATCCGGCGACCCGGAACGTGTATCCCTACGATCCCAAGAAGGCCGGCGCCGCGCTCGACGAGGCCGGGTGGAAGCTGGGGTCGGGCGACGTCCGCCAGAAGGGCGGCCAGGACCTCACGCTCGGGCTCTACTATCGCGCCGACAACTCCGATTTCGTAGCGATGGCGACGTTCCTCCAAAGCATGTACGCGCAGATCGGCATCAAGATCGATCTCCACGGGCTATCGCAGGGCGGGTACTTCTCCGCGGTGCGAGCCGGCCAGCATCACCTGCAGTTCTGGTGGGAGCCCGACACCGATCCGGACGTGGTGCGGATTCTGCTGTACTCCAAGAACGCCGACGGAGGGACGAACCGCAACCGCTACAAGAACGCCGAGATGGACAAACTGATCGACGCGGCCGCGGCGACCGCCGACTCGGCCAAACGGAAACAGCTCTACTCCCAGATTCAGATGAAGGCGCTGCGCGAGTCGGTGATGGTGGCGTTTTCCGATCCACTCGACCTCTTCGCCTACCAGAAAGGGAAGGTGGTCGGCGTGGTGCTCGACTGGTCGGCGACGAACGTCCTGCTCCACGACGCATCGTTGCGGAAGTGAGGCGTCCTGCCCGCCGCGAACATGGTGAGGCGTAGCGAAGGGCCCGGTCGGATAGACCGGGCCCTCGCCTCGCGATGCCGGCGTGGGGTGCGGCCTCGCCCGCGCCGTGATGACGTGAGGCCGAAGGCGGGGGTCCCGTCACCGGCGTGACGGATGGCGGCGAATGCTGAAATACGCCCAACGGCGCGTGATGCTGGCGGTCCCGACGATCGTGTTGACATCGGTGGTCGTGTTCCTGATGCTGTTCTTCATCCCCGGCGACCCGGCGTCGATTTACATCGGCGAGCAGACGGCAACGCCGGAGCGGATGGCCCAGATCCGGCACGTCATGGGCCTCGATCGGCCGATCTACGTCCAGTACGGCGAGTTCGCCTGGCGCGGGGTGCACGGCGATCTGGGGCGGTCCCTGCAGACCAGCCGGCCGGTGACCGCGGAGATCATGAGCCGGCTCCCCGACACCGTGGAGCTGGCGGTCGCGGCGATGGTGGTCGCGGTCGTTCTCGGGGCGGGGCTCGGGTTGCTCTCGGCGCTGCGGCGGAACAGCGTGGTCGACACGCTCTCGATGATGGTCGCGCTGTTCGGCGTCTCCGTGCCGGTGTTCTGGCTGGCGCTGCTCTTGATCATGCTGTTCTCGCTTCGCCTGGGGTGGCTCCCGGCGACCAGCGAACCGGGAGTGCGCGGGCTGCTCCTCCCCGCCGTGTCGCTGGCGCTGCTGTCGGCGGCGACGCTCGCGCGCCTGATGCGGTCGAGCATGCTCGAGGTGCTGCAGCTGGACTACCTGACGACCGCCCGCGCCAAAGGCGTGCGCGGCGCGGGCGTGGTGTTCCGGCATGCGCTGCCGAACGCGATCATTCCCGTGATCACGGCGATGGGGCTGCAGTTCGGGAGCCTGCTCAGCGGCGCCGTCATCACGGAGACGGTGTTCGCCCGGCCCGGCCTCGGGAAGCTCGTCGTGGACTCGATCCAGAACAAGGACCTGCCGACCGTCCAGGGGGTGATCCTGGTCCTCGCGTTGATCTACACGGCGATGAACCTCATCGTCGATCTCTCCTACGCGTTCATCGACCCGAGGATCCGCTTCGAATGAGCGCCCGGCAACCGGCGATGCGGCGTCGGCGCGGCCTGTGGGGCGACGCGCTCGGCCGCATCGCGCAGAACCCTGGGGCAACCGCCGGCGGGATCGTCTTCCTGCTCATCGTGCTGGCCGCGGCGGCGGCGCCGCAGCTGGCCCCCGACAACCCGATCCGGCTCAACGTCTCCGAGTCGCTCGCCTCTCCGAGCGCGCGCCACTGGCTGGGAACCGATCAGTTCGGCCGCGACATCCTCACCCGGATCATCTACGGCGCCCGCGTGTCGGTGGCGATGGGCCTGGTCGCGGTGGCGATCTCGGTCGCGGGCGGCTCGGTGCTGGGGTTGTTGTCGGGGTACTATCGGGGAACGGTCGATCTCGTGATCATGCGGGTCGTGGACGTCATGCTCGCGTTCCCGGGCATTTTGCTCGCCCTCGTCATCATCGCCGTGCTGGGGCCCAACCTGACCAGCGCGATGATCGCCGTCGGAGTGTCGGGAATGCCCGTGTTCATCCGTGTCGTTCGCGGCTCAACGCTCGCCGTGCGCGAGTTCCAGTACATCGAGGCGGCGCGGGTGGCCGGGTGCGGCGACCTGCGCATCGTCTTCCGCCACGTGCTGCCGAACGTGTCGGCGCCGGTGATCGTCCTCGTGACGCTCGGCATCCCGAGCGCGATCATCGCCGGAGCCGCGCTCAGCTTCCTCGGCCTGGGCATCCGACCCCCCACCCCCGACTGGGGAGAGATGCTCAGCAACGGGCGGTCGTTCATGAGCACCGCGTGGTGGCTGTCCACGTTTCCGGGTCTCGCCATCGTCCTGATCGTCATGGCGATCAACCTGTTCGGGGACGGCCTGCGGGATGCGCTCGATCCCCGCTTGAAACTCTGACCCCCCGCCCCAGAGACGAAGGGAGGCCGATCGATGGGATCGACCGCGACGCACGTGATCCGCTGCGGCACGCTGCTTGACGGAATGGGAGGCGTGCGCCGCGATGCCGCCGTGACCGTGGCGGACGGCCGCATCGCCGACATCGGCGCGTGGAGCGACGCGAGGCGGCCGCCCGGCGTGGCTGTCGTCGACGCCGGCAGACTCGTGGTCTTGCCCGGATTGTCCGACTGCCACGACCACCTGGCGGCTCCCGGGAGGGGTCTGGCGGAACGCAGCGCGACGCCGCCCTCCCTTCACGTCTTGCGGGTGGCGGAGACGATGCGCGGCATGCTGCAGGCAGGATTCACCACCGTGCGGGACCTCGGCGGCCTGGACCTCGGGATGAAGCAGGCGGTAGACGAAGGCCTCCTGGCGGGGCCGCGCGTGATCATCTGCCTCGCCATCATCACCCAGACGGCGGGATTGAGCGACGCCACGAACGCCGTCGGGTTCAACGCCGACGTCCTCCGGCTCCCGGGAGCCCCCGACGGCGTCTGCGATGGGGCGGATCGGCTCCGCCAGTTGACGCGGCGGCTCATCCGCGCCGGCGCCGATTTCATCAAGATCGCCACGACCGGCGGGGTGAGCTCGAGGATCAGCAGCGTGCTGACCCGTGAATTCACCTTCGAAGAAGTTCGCGCGGTCGTCGATGAGGCGCGGGCGTTCGGCCGCCCCGTCGCCGCCCACGCCTACGGGGGGGAGGGGCTGAAGAATGCGCTGCGCGCCGGCGTGCACTCGGTGGAACACCTCGGCCCCCTCGATGACGAGGACATCGCGACGATGGTCCGGCAGGGCACCTTCCTCGTGCCCACACTGCTGAATATGCGAGTCCGTCAGGAAATGGCCGGGGAGCCGGGCGCCCTGTCGGCGTACAGCATCCAAAAAGCCGCAGAGCTGGCCCCGCTGCAGAAGGCGGTCTTCGCCCGCGCGCACCGCGCGGGGGTGCGCATCGCGGCCGGGACGGACTCGCGCGGATTGCGTTCCGGCGGCAACGGCAGGGAGTTGAGCCTCCTGGTGGAGCACGGGATGAGCCCGATGGAGGCGATCTGCGCCGCCACGTCCGTTGCCGCCGCGTGCTGCGGCGTGCCGGACGCCGGATGCCTGCGGGCGGGGATGCGTGCCGACCTGATCGCGGTGGATGGGAATCCGCTGGACGACATCGGCGTGCTCGCGGACGCCGACCGGATCGCCCTGGTGATGCGCGACGGTGACGTCTTCAGGAACCGAGTTGCATAACGGGGAGGCAGCCATGACGGGAGAGTTTGCCGGGAAGGTCGTGATCGTCTCCGGTGGGGCACAGGGGGTCAGCAGCGTGATCCTGCGGCGGTTCGCGCAGGCGGGGGCTCGGGCCGTGATCGCCGACATCGACGACGAGCGCGCCGCCGCCGGCATGCGAGAGCTCACGGCGCAGGGCTGCGACGTCCGCTTCGTCCATACCGACGTCCGCGACAGCGCACAGGTGAACGCGATGGTCGACCGCGTCGTCCGGGAGACGGGACGGGTCGACGTCGCGGTCCACGGCGCCGGCGTGGGGGTGCACAAAGAGATCGTCGACCTCACCGACGACGAGTGGGACCTGCAGATCGATGTGCAGCTGCGGGGTGCGTTTCTGCTGAGCCGGGCGGTGGGCCGTCGGCTGATCGCGCAGGGGAACGGGGGCCGAATTATCCTGATCGGTTCGACCTCGGGGAACAACGCCCGCGTGCGTGGGGGGCCCCACGCCGCCTCCAAGGCCGGAGAGATCCAACTGGCCCATGTGATGGCGATGGAGATGGGGCGTCACGGCGTCACGGTCAACGTCGTCTCTCCGGGGCTGACCGACATCGCGGGGATTTCGCGTTCGACGCAGACGCCAGAGTACCAGCGCGCCTTTATCGCGCAGGTGCCGCTCGGACGTCTCGCGGTGCCCGACGAGATCGCGGATGCGGTTCTATTCTTCGCCTCGGACCGCGCGCGGTTCATCACCGGGCAGGTACTCTGCGTGGACGGCGGGTACTCCGCGGGGAAGCTCGCGGTGCAAGGACCCAGCGTCGCGGCCCATTACGGGCAGGTCGGCGCCGGCCGGTAGGCATCAGCCTCCCTGGTTCGCACGGAGGTTCAGTCTCGCCGGCACGTCGAGATCGGAAAGCGGTAGGGCGCACGGCACCTCATCAGGGAGGCGGGCATGGCGAAAATTGCGATCGTGGGCTGTGGGGGAATCGGTGGTTTAGCGGGGTTCTACATGGCCCGCGAGGGAGAGCGCGTGCTGTTCATCGATCAAAATGCCGAACACGTGCGGGCGATCCGTGAGCGCGGGATTTCTGTGAACGGGGTCTACGGGCCGATGGCAATCCCCCCGCAGCACGCATGCACGCCCGGCGAGATCGGTGAGCCGCTGGAGGGCCTGGTATTCCTGGCGTGCAAGTCGCAGGCGACCGATGCGGCGGTACGCGGCATCGCCCCGCACTTGACGCCCTCGGCCTGCGTGGTCTCGCTGCAAAACGGCATGAACGAGGAAGGGATCGCGGGCGTCGTCGGACGCGAACGCACGATGGGGGCCCTCCCCGACTACGGCGGCGCGTATTTGGACCCGGGCCTCCTGGAGGCGGTGCACGAGGGGACGGTCTACGTCGGTGAGCTCGACGGCCGCGTGACCCCGCGCCTCCGCGAGGCGGCCCGGCTGCTCGGGATCGGGCGCAACGTGTGCGAAGTGCTCACCGACATCGTGGGACGACTGTGGACCAAGCACGTGTACAATTCGCAGATTGTCGTGACCGCGCTCGTCAACGGCACGGTCGTCGAGGTCCTCGGCAACAACGACGTCCAGCGTCTCGCCGGAGCGGCTGTACGCGAGGCGATCCGGGTGTCCGACGCCGCCGGCGTCCGCCTGCACGCCGACCGGTGGTTTGACCCCGCACTGTACAATCCAGCCACCCCCGCGGAGACGGCGCGGCTTCTTGCGACGTACGATCAGCTGGTGAGGCACCTCGGCGGCCACCAGGTCCACGACGGGCCGGGCGGGTACACGTACGTCAAGAAGGCGAGCGGCATTCACTGGGACCTCGTCTACCGCCGGCGCAAGAGCGAGGCGTCGTATCTGACCGTCTGCACCCACGCCGCCCGGTACGGGGTCGCCGTCCCGCTGAACGCCAAGATCGTCACGATGATCGAAGAGGTCGAGGGCGGGACGCGCGAGCTCGGCTGGCACAACATCGCCGAAGGCAGCGCCTGCGCGGCGCAGCTCGGGGCCGCCCTTCCCTGACACGCCAGCCCCCCGTAGCGTTCATCGACGGGAAGGAGTCCCGCGGCGGCCCGGAGGGGCGCACCCCGGCGCTTCCGCAGGCGTTCGACCCGAACGGATCCCACGGGGAGCCTCACCCGCGAACGCGCGGTCCGCGTCCGATCCGTGGCCGTCCGGAATCTGATCATCGCGGCGGCCCGTGTTGGGTATTGTAAGGTCATGGTCGGGTGATGTCGGACGGCGGGGGACGGCGACGACAATGCGACGGACGAATGCCGTGGACCGCCGGCCGATCGCGGCACGCGGTTGGCCGGCGGCCCGGTGGGTCTCCTCCCGGCTCAACGGGCATGGGGTCCTCCCGAACACGATTTCCATTGCCGGGATGGTGTGCGGGATTGGCGCCGGAGTGGCGCTGGCGGCGACGGGACCCGCTCCCCGCGGCAACCAGCTGGCCTGGCTGATCGCGGGGGCGCTCATCCTCCTGCGGGCCGCCGCAAACATGCTCGACGGGATGGTGGCCGTCGAATTCGACCGTGCCTCTCCGCTGGGCGATCTGTACAACGAACTGCCCGACCGCATCTCCGATATGGCCATGCTGATCGGGCTGGGCTACGCCGCGGGGGGAAACGTCACGCTTGGCTACGCGGCCGCGGGGGCCGCGCTGCTGGTGGCGTACATCCGCACCCTGGGGAAGGCGGCGGGGGCCCGTCACGAGTTTGGCGGACCGATGGCCAAGCAGCGGCGGATGTTCACCGTGGTCGGCCTGTCGGCCTACATGGGCCTCTCCCCGCACGCGTGGCAGCCCCTGTGGGGATCGCCGCCGCGAATCGGCCTGGCCGCGGCATGCCTGGGTGTCGTCATCGTGGGGTGCGTGTGGACGGGCATCTTGCGGCTGAGGCGGATTGCGGCATCACTGCGAGCGGCGGCTGGGGGATGAACGCGACACGCGCAACGTGGATGGCCCTCTCCCCGATCGCCCAGATAGGGTTGATCGTGCTCGGGATGCTGCTGGTGGCGTCGGGGGCGGTCTGGGCGCTCCGCCGGAGATACCCGGAGCGCGATTTCAGCGAGCTGGCATCCCGCACGCGTTCCTGGTGGTGGATGGCGGCGGTGTTCATCGGCGCCGTCGCCGCGAACGCCACGCTCGCCCTCGTCCTGTTCGCGCTTCTCAGCTTCTGGGCGCTCAAGGAGTACGTCACCTTGCTGAGGACGCGCCCGGCCGATCACCGTGCCCTGTTCTGGGCCTTCCTCGCGATCCCCATCCAGTACGTGTGGATCGCCCGCCGCGCGTACGTCATGTTTCTGATCTTCATCCCGGTGTATATGTTCCTTTGGCTACCGGTCCGCCTCGTATTGGCCGGGGAGATCGCCGGCTTCGTCGCCTCAGCCTCCATGATTCAATGGGGCCTCATGGCCTTCGTCTTCGGCCTGAGCCACCTCGGCTACCTATCGACCCTCCCATCCTTTCCCGGCACGCTGGCCGATGGGCGCACGCTGGTGCTCTTCCTCGCCTTCGTCACCGAGAGCAGCGACGTCTTCCAGTACGTTTGGGGGAAACTCCTCGGACGCCACAAGATCTTGCCGACGATCAGCCCGAACAAGACCTGGGAAGGGTTCCTGGCTGGGATCCTCAGTGCGACCCTGCTCAGCCTGCTCGTGCGATTCCTTACCCCGTTTAGCCCGGGCGAGACCCTCGTCGCCGCACTGCTCATCGCCGTCGCAGGCTTCGCCGGGGGCGCCGTGATGTCGGCCGTGAAGCGCGATGTCGGCGTGAAAGACTTCGGTGCGCTTATTCCCGGGCACGGCGGCATGCTCGACCGCATCGACTCCCTCTGCTATGCGGCCCCGGTGTTCTTTCACTATGTTCGCTACTTCCACTCCTAAGCTCCGCCACCTGGCTCAGATGCTCCTCTTCCTCCTCGTCATCCGTCCGCTGCTGGGCCTGCTGATCGGCGTCCGGGTGCATGGACGCGGCAACCTGCCGGCACGGGATCCCTTCATCCTCATCGCCAATCATTCCAGCCACTTGGACACCGTCTCGCTGCTGAGCCTGTTCCCGCTGAGCCGGCTGCGACGCATTCGCCCCTGCGCCGCGGCGGATACGTTCGAGCGAACGCCGCTGATCGCGTTCTTGTCACGCACGTTTTTCAACATCCTCCCCATCGCGCGACGAAACATCACGCCGGAGAACCATCCCGTTCGGCGCATGCGGAAGGCACTGGAACGCGGAGAATCGCTCCTCCTCTATCCCGAGGGGACGCGGGGCACCGGCGGCGTCATGGGGGAGTTCAAGACCGGCATCGCGCACCTGCTGGAGGAAACCCCCGACGTCCCCGTGGTCCCCGCCTATCTGGTGAACATGGGTCGGAGCCTGCCCAAAGGCGAGTTTCTCATCGTGCCGTTTATTTGCGAGATCAGAATCGGAACCCCTCGGGTAGTGCGGGGCTCGCGCAGGGAGCTGGTAGAGGCTCTGGAGCGCGCCGTGCTCGAGCTGAAGGACCTCGCCTGGCCACACCAATAATCACCCGTCGCCAGGAGCGCGTACTTCCTCCCCTGACGCCGCCTCGCCTCCGCGGGACGATCACCGCTTCTTACGCTCCTTGGCTCGAGATTGCATCTCGGAAAACCCTGATGCCGCCTGCTGGACGTCTGCGGGGAAATCCGCCATCTCCTGCACCTGACGCACCTCGATTGTTTCGTTATCCGAGGCGGGGCAGCGCGACGCCCACTCGATGGCCTCTGCCTTCGACTTCACCTGGATCATCCAATACCCGCCCAGGACCTCGCGCGTCTCGACGAAAGGACCATCGGTCACGATCGGTTTTCCCCCCGGGAACGACACGCGCGCGCCCATCGACACCGGGTGGAGGCCTTGGAGGTCGAGCAACACCCCGGCCTTCTGCAGCGACTCATTGTACTTCATCATCGCGGCCACGGCTTCCGCGCTCGGCATGACGCCGGGCGCCGCCTTCTCGTACCCCTTCGGGATCATCAGCAACATGAATCGCATCATCATCCCTCCTGCACGACGTGAGACTGCCCGCAACGCATCGAAAGGGTCCGCCTCAAGGCTTGAACCGTGAGGCGGAGAACTTCGTGGCTAGCGGCGCCCGCGCCTGCCGACGGTGGGCAGGCGCGCACCACCTCCCCTGCTTCCCGTCGCACGCACGCGCCGTATGCGCACGTCCTGGGGCCTGCTCACCCTTGGCCTCCTTCCGCTCCGTAGTCGATCGTGGGGTCCAAAAATCGACACCGCTTGACCATAAACCATGATCGGTCCACCTTCCGGCCACCGAGGAGTCGGCAGGATGCTCGGACAGTATGCCTGCGGGTCAGCGTTTGCCGGATTCCCGGTACGTCATAAGTGGCAAGGGTGTCCGAATGTGCAAACCAGGACTCATAGCCCCGCTATGGCCGGCGTGAACGTGAACAGGTGAAGCTGATCGAGGAGTACCTTGTCCACGCGCGGTAGTTTGGGAACTCTGGCGGAGCCGAAGGACACTGCCCTCCTTTTTGCAGCCCTGGGTGACAAAACCCGCCTGAGGCTTCTCTTCCGCCTTTGCGATGACAGGCCAATGTTCATCACCAAACTCACCGCTGGCTCCAACGTCACCCGCCAAGCGATCACCAAACACCTGCGCGTATTGGAGGACGCGGGTCTCCTTCGTAACGCACGGCACGGACGCGAGAGCGTGTGGCAGTTGAACCAGCAGCGGCTCAAAGACGCGCGACGTCACCTCGACCTGATTTCAAGGCAATGGGACGATGCTCATGGGAGGCTGCGCGATCTCGTCGAGGGCTGACACACCGCAGGATCCCCTCCCTCCCGGCATTCGAACCTGGCCCACTTCCTCAAAGGTCTTCGCCCGTTTGTCCCCCCCTTGCTGGACCCGAGTGGGCGGGGGTGTTTGCCGATGGTGTCGATTTTAGGATCCGTCGGTCGACTATGCAGCGGCGGGAGAATCCAGAAACGGGCAGGCGCCCAAGAACGGATCTTGCGGCCGGGCCCGAAATCAGAGGGAGGGACGACGATGCAGGTTCAACCTTACGTGTGCTACGATGGTCGGTGTGAGGAGGCGCTCGAGTTCAACCGCCGCGCACTCGGCGCGGAGGTGACGGCGCTCATCCGTTTCAAGGACGCCCCCGAACCCCGGGAACGCGACCGGGTGGCGGCGGAAGGCGGGGACAAGGTCTTGCATGCGGCGTTTCGCGTGGGTGAGACGCAGATCCTCGCGTCCGACGGGCAGTGTCTAGGGCATCCCACATTTCAGGGCTTCGGTCTGTCGCTAACGGTGCCCAAGGACGCGGAAACCGATCGGGTGTTTGCCGCGCTGGGCGACGGTGGGCGGGTGCAGGCGCCGTTGACCAAGACGTTCTTCTCCTCGCGGTTCGGGATGGTGGCGGACCGCTTCGGTGTGCTGTGGATGGTTTACGTCGCGTAGACGGATCACGATGCGATGCAAACGGCTGACGATCCCGAGTGACAGCTGACCAGCGCCCATGAGATTGGTTATGGCCCGTCGATGTCATTATCTGCGAGTGCGGGTGCGGCCACTCCGGCCGCACCCGCACTTGGTGCTGTTATAACGAACACGGAAAATTGGAGGGTCCGGTAACCCGGCACCTCCCGCACCGCAACCTCCGCAGTCACATTCCGACTCCCGACACGCAGAATGCCAAGAGCGGGATCAGCCCGCAGCCGATAGTTCCTCACTCCGCGATATCAACAAATCTCCGTCCGTGGCGTCCACGCCTCATCCCAGGGCCAAGTGATTGACCGCGGCGACCTCGGTTGCGATAAGCTGCTCGACTTTGCCGATCTCGGCATCGACGCGCGCCATGACCTCCTTCGAGACGGCCGCCGCCTGCTTCGTCGGCGCGGCATCGGCCACAGATACGGTGTTGATCAGGTCGACAAGAGTATCATTGAGGCCTGCGGGGTTGCGCAGCACGTCGCGGTCCGACTCGCGATGGACGTCCACGAGCACGGTTTCGACCGCCGACAGCCGTTCCGCTACGGCCGCGGTCCGTGCGCCGAGATCGCGTGCGGGGGTCTCCGATCCCGCCAGCACCGCAAGCCGTTGCTTCAGCCGACGGATGCGATTCACCGTCGCGTGGACCTTGCCGAGTGATGCCGTCAATTCCCGCAGGAGTTCGAACTGCGCGCGGTACGCCTCCGGCGTCGTCGAGAGGCGCGGATCCTTCACGACAGAGAATTCGACGGCCATGGTCTCCGACCCCAGCGACATCTCCACACGATACCGATTCGGCGCCACCGTGGGCCCGGTCGGTGGATCGGCCGGCTCCGCGAGCGGCTTGTTGCGCGGCGGAGCGAGGCTCGTATCGAGCGTCTGGGGCCCCGGATATTTGAGATCCCACACGAACCGGTTGAGCCCGGGGCGGGCCGAGGGGCGTTTCGCGGCCAGCAGAGTACTGTCGTCGCTGCGGAAGCTCCCGATCACGGCCCCCGAGGCGTCGCGGAATGTGAGAGCAACCGGGCCGGAAACGCCGTCGTCCAGCCAATAATAGATGATCGCACCGTTCGGCGGGTTCTCTCCGACGTCGAGATATTCGCGCCCACTCGTCCCGTCCGGTCTGCGAAAAGTTCGGATACCGCCGCCCACTCCGGGGGCGATCGCGAACGCGACGCCGCTCGGCCGGAGATTTCGCAGGGCTCCGAAATGCAGCTTGGTACGAACCGTCGTGCGCGGCTCAAAGAGGCGACTTCCCCCTTTGCCCTCGACGAAGCTCCTGAGCGGCGTGATATCGTCCAAGATCCAGAAAGAGCGGCCGTGGGTTCCGACCACCAGGTCCGCCCCCTTGATCTTCAGATCATAGACCGGTGCGACCGGCAGGCCTCCGCCCATGCGCGTCCAGCTGCGCCCGTCGTTCAGGGTAAAATAGATGCCGGTCTCGGTGCCGGCGAACAACAGTCCCTTGCGCACCGGGTCCGCTCGCACGACGCGGGTGATCTCGTTCTCCGGGTAATCGCCGTTGATCGATTCGAAATGTCGCCCGCCGTCGGTGCTGCGGAACAGGTAGGGATGGTAATCCGCGAGCTTGTAGCGCGTCGCCGCAAGATAGATGGTGTCCGGGTCGTGCGGAGAGATCTCGACGCACCCGACATACGCGAGCGCCGGCATCTTGGGCGGCGTGACGTTCTGCCAGTTCTTGCCGCCGTCACGCGTCACGTGAACGAGCCCGTCGTCGGTCGAGGCCCACAACTCCTCCGGCCGGTGCGGCGATGGGGCGAGCGACGCGCACGTCGCGTGTACCTCCGCCCCGGCGCTTTCATGCGTGATGTCGCCGCCGGAAGGTCCCTGACGGCTCTTGTCGTTGAGGCTCAAATCCGGTGAAATTTCCTCCCAGCTCATGCCCTGGTCGCGACTGCGAAACACGTGGTTCCCGGCCGCGTAGAGCGTGCCACTGTCGTGCGGTGAAAAGACGATCGGGAACGTCCAGGCGAAGCGGTATCGCATGTCCTTGGGTGCGATGCCGGTCGATTCCTCGGGCCAGACATTGACCAGCTGGATCTGCCGGGTGCGGTGATCGTACCGCTGCAGTGCCCCGGCGCCGCCGGGGCTCGAGCCGATCGCACCGCAAAAGACAATGTTCGGCTCATCGGGATTGACCGCAATGAAGCCACTTTCCCCCGTACCGGGATAGGTGCAGTCGTCCAGGGTGATCGCACCCCAGACGGCGGCGCTCGGCACTGAGATCGAGGTGTTGTCCTGCTGCGTGCCGTATACACGATAGGGATACTGGTTGTCGATGTCGATCCGATAGAACTGCGCCGTCGGCTGGTTGTAGATCGACGACCATGTCTCACCGCCGTTGTAGCTGACGCAGGCGCCGCCGTCGTTTCCCTCGATCATCCGGTTCGGGTCGGCAGGATCGATCCAGAGATCGTGGTTGTCGCCGTGCGGTGTCTGGATCTCCGTGAAGCCGCTCCCGCCGTCGGTCGATTTCCAGAGCTGAAAATTGGCGACGTAGACCGTTTCGCCGTGGCAGGGATCGGCGAAGACATGCGTGTAGTACCAGGGCCGATGCATGAGGTCGCGATTGGACGAGACGAGCGCCCAGTTCTCTCCGTAATCCTCCGATCGGTAGAGCCCCGTCTTCTCGGCTTCCGTCTCCACCAGCGCCCAGACGCGGCCCGCGTGGGCGGGCGACACCGCGACGCCGATCTTGCCGAGAGGGCCGGCCGGCAGACCCGGAGACCGCGAGATCTCCGTCCAGCTCTCGCCGCCATCGGTCGAGCGAAAAAGGCCGCTTCCCGGCCCTCCGCTCGACAGGTTCCAGAAGTTCCGGCGCGCCTGCCAGAAGGCCGCAAAGAGGATGCGGGGATTGTTCGGATCCATCGATAGATCAACGGCGCCCGAATTGACGTCTCGATAGAGCACCTTGCGCCAGGTCTTTCCGCCGTCCGCCGATCGGAATACGCCGCGTTCCTCGTTCGCGCCGAACGCGTCGCCGAGCGCGGCGACATAGACGAGATTGGGGTCTCGCGGATGGATGCGGATGCGCCCGATGAACCGGGTCTCGCGGAGACCGAGATGGGTCCAGCTGCGGCCGGCATCGGTCGATTTGTAAACACCGTCGCCGTAGGAGACATCGAGCCGGATTGCGGTTTCTCCGGTGCCGGCATAAATCACGTTGGGGTCCGAGTGAGCGACGGCGAGCGCGCCGATCGAGGCCGAACCGAGACCACCGTCGCTCACGCAGCGCCAATACGTACCGCTGTCGGTCGTCTTCCAGACGCCGCCGGCGCAAGCGCCGAAATAGAACACTCTGCGGTCTTCGGGATCCCCCGCGACGGCGACGACGCGCCCGCCGCGCGATGGCCCGATGCAGCGCCATTTGAGGGCGCCGAGTTTCGCCGTCGAACCCGAGAGCTCTGTCATGGAATGTTCCCCTCTCGCTTGTCCTCCCACCATTTCAACAACGCTTCCCTCCTCTGCCCCCACGCTCACCCGTTTGTGTTGCGGAGCCGATGACGACTCGACAGGCACACCGAGCTCGGGAACGACGCTCGGGGCCCAGCGACGTACCCAACTAAATTCTTCCGGCCAAGTAGACCTCTTTCAGGATTCCCATTTCGACGCGCGCACTCCTCTCGGCAATGGAGCTCCAAGCTTCGCATACCGCGCAAGAAGGAGTTTGGTGGACCAGGAGAAAAAGCAGGGCGTGGAGCGCCCCGAGGATAACGGTGCCGCCGATCATTGTTTCAGGGCTGGATGACAAGGCACTGCAGTGGGTTCAAGTGTCGGGTGCGGAAGACAATCCAGGGAGGGATGAGCGTGAAGAGATGGCTATCGGCACGGACTCAAGCCACGGCTTCAGCGATTGCGATCGCCGTTGGGGTGTTGTTTGCGATCCTGCCCCAGGACTGGATCGAGGAGCGGTTCCGAATCGACCCTGACGCGGGAAGTGGCTCCATTGAGCGCCTGCTTGTTGGTGTGCCTCTCGCCGTAGGTGCGGCGCTTGCCGTCAGCGTGATCATCAGTCTTCTGCGAAGACAGTTTCATCGTTCGTCTGCGAGCTGACGAATTGCTCGAAACCGATTGCATGTAAAACGAGAGCCCGCTCTCGCCATCGGAGCGGGCTCTCTGCTGCGCTCGGACACTGAGCCTCATACTATGTGTTTAGCACGTCTCAGCTCCTCGCCAACCGCCAACGACGGCCTACAATTCCAAAATTCCTGAGGTAGCGCTACCCGCGTGTTCTCACCCCGACCCGAGGGTGGCGACCCGCCAGCGCGTTCCAACGGGACTGCCACCTCAATAGAGTCACCGAAGCTCTGCAAGAATCCCGGTCCAATGGAAGTTGGGCAGTTGACAGCTTCGTAACCATTCGGTTATCATATTAGTAACCAAATGGTTACTAGACAAAAGACGCTACGCACCATGGTGTTCCGGGCGATTGCCGACCCGACCCGCCGGCAGATCCTGAGCCTGCTGCGCGGCGGCCGGCACACGGTCGGCGAGATCGCGGGCAACTTTCGAACGAGCCGGCCGGCGATCTCGAAACACCTCCGCGTGCTGCGCTCTGCGGGCTTGGTGAAGACTCAACGCGACGGCACGGCGCGGGTCTGTCAGTTGAACGCCACGCCGCTGCGTGCGGTCGACGATTGGCTTCAGGATTACCGAGTGTTCTGGCGCGAGACGATGCGCAATCTCAAGCGGTACGTGGAGGAGAAGCGATGAGTCCAACGCGGGCACACGACACCATCATCGAGGAGATCGCGATTAAGGCGCCGGCGGACCGGATCTTCGAGGCGCTCACGAACCCCGAGGAATGCATAAAGTGGTGGGGACAGACGGGGCAATTTGGCTGGACGCACATAGAATCCGACCCGCGCCCTGGCGGTAGGCTGGTGATGCGCGGCACCGGCTACGGGAAGCCCGTCAGCGTGACCGGTGTGTACCGTCAGATCGAGCGGCCGCGTCTGCTCGTTTTCACGTGGCTGCCCGACTGGCAGGGAGACCAAACCGAGAGCATCGTGCGCTGGGATCTGGAGGAGAAAGCCGGCGTTACGACCGTTCGCCTGACGCACTCGGGCCTCAACACGGAGCCGTCACGTTCCAGCCATCGAGGGTGGCCGTCCATTCTCGGCTGGCTGCGGGGGCACGTCGAGGGCACGGTGTAAGTCATTCGCCGTCGCAGGGGCGAGTCGCAAAGCCAAATGGAAAATTCCGGTTGAGCGAAAACCAACGTTGAAAATTTCAGAACCCAATGCCTCCTGCCTTACCGCCGCCTGAGCTCACCATCACCCGGCAGCAAGCCAGGCGCTTTTTGCTCGCCCATCTCCGCCTACTGCCGCCGCGCAAACTGCGCGCCGAACAGGGCGTGCTGGATTTCGTGCGCCACGTCAATTGCATCCAATACGACCCCATCAATATCGTGGGCCAGAACACCGACCTCGTGCTGCAATCTCGAGTCCACGGCTACAAGCCCGCCATGCTCACCGCCCTCCTCTATAAGGAGCGCAAGTTGCTCGACGGGGTCGACAAACAGATGTCGATTTATCCTGTAGAAGATTGGCCGTATTTCGCTACTTATCGCGAGGATTTGGGCGACAATTATGCCCGGCGCGAAAGTACCGCGAAAGCCGCCAAGCTGTTGGATTGGGTGCGGGATGAAATCAGGCGGCGTGGCCCACTCTCGTCGACGGATCTTGAGGACGACACCCGCATAGACTGGTGGTTGGCCAACAAAGCCCGAGCGGTGCGTATTGCCATGAATATCCTGCTCGTCGGCGGGGAGACGGTGGTCCATCACCGCGTCGGCACCCGGCGGTATTTCGAGCTAAGCCGGCGGGTACTGCCGCCCAAACTGCACAACGTCCGTAAAGGCCACGCGTCGCAGGAAGATTATTTGGAATGGCACGTGTTTCGTCGCTCAGGCGGCGTCGGTCTTGTCCACCCGAAAGTCAATGCGAAATGGGGCGGCATTATAGGTTGGCGCGGCGGGCAGATCCGGGGTGCTCTGGCGCGCCTATTGAAGAAAGGCAGGCTGGTGCGAATGGCGATCGAGGGCCTGCCGCGTCAGGAATTCTATATACGTCGCGGCGACCTGCCCGCACTGGAAACCGCTGGCAGGTCCAGCAAAGCGTCTT
Source organism: bacterium (assembly GCA_035307765.1). Lineage (NCBI taxonomy): Bacteria > bacterium. Next base: position 67,079 of record DATGHU010000012.1, read on the forward strand.
TTGGCGCAGCCTTTATTGCGCCGCTCGATAACTTGATGTGGGACAGCGATTTGATCGAAATGCTTTTCGATTTCGTCTACACCTGGGAGGTCTACAAACCGGCTTCCAGGCGAACGTGGGGCTATTACGTCTTGCCCGTGCTCGTTGGGGACCGCCTGGTGGCGCGCTTCGATCCGATCTTCGACAAAAAGGCAAAGCTCTTCACCATTCAAAATTGGTGGTGGGAAAAGGGAATAGATAGGAAAGATGAGGAATTGCTGGCTGCCCTCCAAGACTGTTTGCAGCAATTCCGCAGGTACCTCGGTGCTGATTCACTGAAGCTGGGGGAGAAGCCAAAGCGCGACTTTGTGCTTAAGGAGATGGTGGCGGCAATCTAACCGCTTACATATCAGAATCTCGCTCAACTGTTAGATGCATATCCATCCCGGCACGTGACGCGCTCACCTTCCTCGCGCGATCTTCGCATATCCAGTCCGGCGGATCTGAGCCCTCGCGCCCGTCGTGTTTACGCTCGTGGGACAGATAGACTACCAGATCGGCGATCGCTGCGCGTTCCTCGGGACGAAAAGGCATACTGCCAGTCTACTTCGGTATCAATAGGCCTCCAGTATTCCGACGATTTGAAACCACGGTGGCGTGGGCCGAGGGTTGCGCTGAACTGTCATGCCGATCCGCCGCATCACCCCGGCTGACGCGGCATTGTTATCTTCCGTGGTCGCCACGATACGCTGCAAGTTGAAATGGTCGAACGCGAACCGGGCCATCGCCGCCGCCGCCTCGGACGCAAACCCGCGTCCTCGATGCTCAGGCGCTACAGCGTAGAATAGGCCGACTTCTGGCGAATACTTCGCGTCCTTCACCCGACCGAAGAACGGCAGTTGACCGAACGGTGCGAGACAGGGCACAAACCCAACCGAGCCGATAAGCCTCTCAGTGGCTTTCAGAACTACCGCGCGGTCGCCGTAAGGCGGCTGCCGAAGTTCCGCTAAAACCCTCTCGCCTAGCGTGTAGTATGTAAGCCTCTCGCGGTACGCATTGAGGTCTGTCGATCCGGGAAACGACGCCTCCATGAGTCCCGCGAACGTGTCAAGGTCATCCATTGTGAACGGTCGTATCACAAGCCGATCCGTTTCTAACTCACGCATCAGTGACCCCTCCACTCCGAGATACTGTTTGAGGGACGAGCGCAGGGTCTGCGAGCGCCGCCAACTCAGCCAGCCACACGCCGTCAGGGTATTGTTCGAGCAAGTCCGCACCAACCTGCAGGGCCAGCCGCGTTTTGCCGGAGCCGCCTGCCCCGGTTAGCGTGAGCAGTCGGGCCGTGGCAAACATCGTTTTGATTTCTGTAATATCTCGCGTTCGCCCAATAAAGCTGGTTAACGGAATGGGCAAGTTATTCGGCATAGCACTCAGCGTCCTAAGAGGCAGGAAGTCGGCTGGCAAATCGGCGGCCATGACCTGGAACAGACGGTGCGGACGAGCGAGATCCTTGAGGCGGTGCTCACCTAGATCGCGAAGGCTTACCCCCGCTGGTAGGTCTTCGGCAGCGAGGGCGTGAGTCGTATCAGACAGGAGAATCTGACCCCCATGCCCGGCGGTGCAAATGCGGGCAGCGCGGTGCACATCCATACCCTCGTATCCGGTTTCGGCAATGAGGGGTTCACCCGTGTGCAGCCCCATCCGGACGCGTAGAGGCATCCCTTCAGACCACGAATGTGCAAAAATGGCGCGCTGAGCCGCCACAGCGGCGGGAGACAGCATCCCTGGCCCGGGTGAACACGACAAAGAAGGCATCCCCCTGGGTCCGGATTTCGCGTCCACCCCTCTCTTTGAAGGCGGCACGGAGCAGTCGGTGATGTTGAGCGATGACTTCCGTGTACCGGTCACCCAGGATCTGAAGCAGACGTGTGGACCCCTCGATGTCGGTGAAGAGGAAGGTGACCGTCCCCATCGGTAGAGCAGCCATGTGCGGCCTCCTGGGAGGCACAAGTGGGACCGCGTACAGTCAGGGGCGACGTTCTTCAGAGGGATGTGCCGTTTCCTGCACTTTGGGGGGAAACGGGCCAGGCAATAGGGGTAAATCGGATATTCAAACGCGGCGGCGAAATACCGCCCAGACAGGACATCCGCGCCGGTAAGAATCCGGTCCACGGCCAGGCGAAGACAGACTCGGGAGCGCGGACTCTCTTATGCCTAATGTAACCGTTGAGGCGATCAAGGTGGCGCTATGGTGGAAGGAGGAGCAACGTCTCCGCCTCCGCCCGAAGTATCGAGACAGCGGGTTGCTCTTCGTTGGAGAACGTGGTCGCCCACTCAATCCGTCCAACACCCGCAACCGAGATCATCTGCCGAGGATCGAGCGGCTCAAGGTGGTGCGCTTCCGCCTGCATGACCTACGGCACTTCCACGCGACACTGTTGATTGCTTCGCGTGGACTATCGCACAATCGGGGATCGGCTGGAGCATCGGTCGCCAGCCTTCACCCCCAGCACGTACAGCCACGCGGCTACGAGAGCCCAGGCACAGGCTGCGGTGATTGCTAACGGTTTGCTAACGGAATCGGGAGTTTCCAACCGGTGGGCTACTTCCACAAAGCATCGATAAATATAGTGGGCGGTGCAGGCTTTGAACCTGCGACCTCATCCGTGTGAAGGATGCGCTCTACCGCTGAGCTAACCGCCCAGTGTACCGCTTCGCGCACCCTATTATCCCAAGAGGGCCACCCCTATGTCAAAATTCTGAGTAACCGCTCAGCGGCCCGCCGGCCTCTTACACAGTTCCTCGAGATGCTGGCGCGCTTCAGCAAGATCCTGAGCTTCGAGTGCCAACAAGGCCAATTGTTGACGCGCCACACGAACACCATCATCGTGATTGAGCGCGACAAACAGGACCAGGGCTTCTTGAAACGACGTCCGAGCATCGTCCCGCCGTCCCTGTTTGTGGCGAATCGCCCCCCGCATCATCAAAGCGCGAGCTCGTGCGCCCCGATCGCTTACCCCGGTCAGCAGGCCCAATGCCGCTTCGCACATCGCGAGCGCCGTGTCGGCAGACGTGTGTTCGAGAAGAACCGCAGCGAGATTCCCCAATGAATGCGCCGCGCCGCGACCATTGCCTCCCCCGCCATGGAGTTCGATGCTGCGCCAGTAGTGTCGCTCGGCCTCTTCGTAGTTCCCTTCGTCTCGGGCGATCTCGCCGAGGCGTTCGTGGATCTCTGCATGGTGTTGGTGATGAGCGAGGATCTCATACAGTGCCCTTGCCTGGCCAACCTGCTGGAACGCTTGTTCAAGGCGCCCTTCCTCGACTGCCGTATCCGCCAAACCAAGATGCCACGCAGCGACCTGCGCAGATTCTTGGTGAACGGATGCGGCGTCCAGCCCTTGAACGAACGCCTCGCGGGCCGCCGGAATATTCCCCAATGCTTTGTGTGCGACACCGAGACCCAGGCACAACCTGGCCCGCCAAATCGGATCGTAAGGCAACTTCTCGGCGAGCTGCAGAGCGGTCTGAAACGCCCACAGAGCTGAGGCCGCATCCCCCACTCCCATTTTCGTTCTGCCCAGGCAGTCGTGAGCGGCGACAAGGGAAGTCACATCGCCCATGCGTCCGATGACGCGGAGACACCGCTCGAGGCGGCGTTGGGCCCGAAGCAGGTGACCAAGCTGTTGATCGGCGGAGGCAAGCGCCAGCTCGATACGTGCCTGAAGGCCTTCATCCCCTTGTTCGGCGGCCAGTTCCAGGGCTCTTTCAAGCGGCCCGTAAGCATCCATGGCCGAGTGGGCCTGCAGACGAGCCTGTCCGAGACCTAGAAAGACCTCGGCCTCGCGATCTTCTGGGATCCCATCAAGGAAAGAAGAAAGCGGTTTGTCGAGCCTCCGCGCCAAGGCCTTGAGGGTGATCAGATGCGGAGTCCGCCTGTCCCTCTCGAGCTGGCTAATGTATGACTTGGTGAGATCGCTGCCGGCCAGTTGCTCTTGGGTCAACTTACGCTCGAGGCGGGCTGCCCGAATCCGTTGCCCCAGCGTAGGCACCCAACCCTCCTGTCGTGATGTCGACCCATCCGGAGTTTATTAATAGTGTCCGCCTATGTCAATTGTCACTATATGAGAAGTTTGTCTGATAAACTCAAATAGATCACTGGTCCTGGGCGCTGCGGGCCCGCACGCCCCCATCATGTCGAACCATCCTGCCGGCCTTCGGTGCCGACCCGAGTGACACGAACGCAGATCCGCCAAACTGAGGCATGCCGGGCGGATACGAAGCGGTTGGCCCACAGCGTGAACAACCGTTTGAGCATTCGCAGAGTGAATCAGCCGAGTTCGCACTGCCGATTGTCGACCCCAGCGTGCCCCGTGTAGGATCGTTACCGGAGACAATCCAGGGTCAACGGCCCGATGGAGGTGCGCGGGTGCTGTTCGAAAAGATCTGGGCGCAGATCAAAGGCGCGGAGCGTTCCGGAAAGCTCACGATCGAAGAGGCCCTGGATTGTGCAACCCGGGTCCCGCAGGCTTTGTTTTGTTCGATGATGGAGTGCCTCGCTGAGAACGGTGAAGACCCGGACGTGATCATCGCGCAGGTCATCAGGCTGCACGATCATATCGTCCGCCGGCTCCATGAGGTTGCCGCCTCACTTCGCCATCGGCCGCTACAGGGTCCGCATTGAGCGGCTCCCCTTGCGTCGGGGGCCCGTCTCCGGTATATTCTAGATGATCAGATATTTAAATATCTATCCACCGGAAAGCCAACCCTGACAGAGTGGAGGTGGCGAGGAATGTGGATCGCGGGGGCAGCGAGAGGCAGGGGCCATTCGGCTGGACTACGGGGAAAACTGACCAAGCTGGGCATCCACGTCCCGAAAGATCTCCACAGACGTTTCCGCGCACGACTGATCCTGGAAGGGCGTTTGATGCAAAGCGTCATCCGCGAATGGGTGGATGAAGAGGTTACCACACATCGAACCCGCCCGCTGTCGCCCGGAGGGCTCCGCTTTTTCAAGGGGATCGACCGCACCACCTTAGCGGCGTTGGCCGTTCCCCTCGATCCGGAGAAGATTCGGCGCCTGAAGAGCAAGTTGCTGATCGAAGGGCGCAATATTTCTCAGTGGGGAACGGAGCGCATGGAGCAATTTCTAAGGGAGCGCACATGAAGAACGGACGGCGGCGGCTCACGAGCATCCTCGCGGCTGCCCTGCTGTTGAGCGCGTGGAGTTCGACGGCGGGAGCGTCTGGTCCCACAACGCTGACCGTCAGAGTTCTTGGGGGCGCTACAAAAACCGCTCTGCGCCTCCAACCTGGATTCGCCACGGTGCTCAGAGCCGATCACAGGATCGACACCGTCGCCATCGGCGATCCGCGCATCGTGGCGGCCACGATGGTCAAGCGAGGACAAGATGTGTTTGACATTGTCCTTCAGCCCCAAACGGCAACCGGGGTCACCAACATGGTTGTGTGGTTTGGAGACCTGACCTCAATCTGGGATCTCACTATTGGTCCCGGTCAGCGGACCGCAGATATCGTGTACGTTCTGACTGCCCCCCTCACCACCGCGCACCCCGCGTCTCTATCCTCGCCCCTACCACCGCTGCAACCGTCGGCGATCCCGGTGCGGGTTGAGGCTCCCACTGAGACCTCGTCGCAGGGGGGCGGACAGCCGTTCCTTGAAGTGCAGCAATCGAGCGGCAACGCGGTCGGTACCTTCCAGCTCGCTCGGGGGCCCGACGGCGTCGGGATCCGTTATCGCATCACGAATAAGGGAGCCGTCGGGCTTGCGATCCGACTCAGCGGGGTTCTGGTCAGGGTGAACGGGCGACTCGTGCCGTTCGTCATGTCGCAGGATCCTACTGAAAAGACCCATCCAACCGTGGTGCCGGCCGGAACCGAGGAAACGGGGATGATCAACGCTGCCGTGCGGGCCCCGCGTCAACTCGAGGTCATTTTCTCCCTCTTCCCTCTGGGGAACGACCCGCATAGTGCGAGCCCAATACTCCCAATCACTTTCCAGATGGTGTTTGCCGGCCTCGATCGGCTTCCGGTATCCCGGGCCCAATAAAACAAGCTCCCCATGTCGAACGGTGAGGCCGCGACCCTCTTTGCCGTCATCCCGCGGTGGATCGTAGCGTGGATTGACGCGCTGGGTGCAGACGGAATTGAGGAAATCGAGATGGATCTCGGTCGACCGCCCCGCGTCCATTGCCGCGATCGCTCCCGGTGGACCTCTCCATCAAGAGAGGTGGCCCGCGAAGACATCCAGTATGTCCTCGGGCGCGTCACGCGGTTCCGAGAAGATAATCGCACTGGAATCGAGCGGACGCTGCACCGCATCGCATGCATCCGCGATCGCTACCAGGAGATCACCGGGTTTACATTCCGGGTGGGAAGGGCGATCGACGGGGCGGCGGCCCCGATTCGCGACCTCCTCGCGACGGGGAAGAACCTTCTGGTCATTGGCAGGCCTGGGGCGGGCAAGACGACGGTCCTGCGAAGTGCTGCGGCCATCTTATCTGAACAACTACATCGCCGCGTTGTCATCGCCGACACCAGCAACGAGATTGGCGGTGACGGGCAGATCCCGCATCCCGCCATCGGCAGCGCACGGTGCCTGCAGATTCCGCTCGCTGAACCGAACCGACCAGCCGATGCCGAAACGCGACAGGCCGGAACCATTCTGCAGGCGGTGATCAACCACCGAGCTGAGACGGTGATCATCGATGAGCTCGGGTTCGCCGCCGACGCAAGGGTGGCCCGAACCATCGCCCGCCGCGGCGTGCAGTTGGTCGCAACCGCCCACGCGACTTCGCTTCGCGATATGGTCTTCAACTCAGAACTCGCCTGCCTGGTCGGGGACCTGCACCCCATCGTGCTGTCTCACGAGGAAGTCGCGAGGCGCGGAATCGTGCGTCGCACCGTCTTGGAACGCATCGGCCCCCCGGTGTTCGATTGCGCAGTGGAAATCGCTCACCGCGATGCATTCGTGATCCACCGAGACGTCGCGGAGTCGGTGGACAACCTGCTCAATGGGCTGCCGCCGAAAGTGGTCGTGCGGGATGCCGGCCCGGACCTGGAAGAATCTTAACAGGATCCGCGTCCCGGGGCGGCCAAACTCAAACCAGACCCTTTACTTTACCCGGACGGGCCATGGATATGGAGCGGGGCGTCGTCAAGTGGTTCGACAGTCGAATGGGCTACGGCTTCGTGGTTGATGAGAGCGGGCGTGACGTCTTCTTGCACCGCCGGGTGCTCCGCGGCGCCGGCCGGCGGCGGTTGGATCCAGGGGAAATCGTCGAGTACGAAGCCGAGAGCACACCCCGGGGAACCAAGATCACTCACCTCATCGTCCCTGAGCAGCCGCGGAAGGAACCGCCGTAGCAGGACCGGAACGATCCGGTTCAGGGCTGACGCTTCTTCGGCACCTCGGGAAAGGCGATCACGCCGGTTTGACGAGTACCCGTCGTCACCCCTTTTCGCTGGGGAACGCGTGGGTGATCGGCCAAGTTGAGGTTGAGGGTCTTCCCGCAGGAGCAGGTCACCTTGGATTGCTCGCTCGCGTCGATCCAGATCTTCCCCTCGTTCTCGGCGCGCCGTCGGGCCGCTTCGATGGCCCCCGACGCCCGATCTTCCGCGTCCTCGCGATCCGCCTGGGCAGCGGTCATGGTGCCGTACACCGATGCGATAAACGTCTTCGGATAATAGACGCTGTACTTCTTGCCGCACCGACCGCAAGGGAAAGCCATCAACAATGCCACGCGAGATCACCTCACCACCATTGTAGCATGGAGGTCTTCGGCCGCCCGAGCCCAGTTGGAACAGCGTGAGGAGGCCGGCGCCGACACTGGGAAACCCGAGGAGGGTATGGTAGCATATTGGCACACCGGGCAGCTGAGGTTGAAGGGAGCGAGGGAATGGCCGACCGTGGCATGCGGATGTTCGTTCTGGGGATTTTTGTCGGCGGGGTGGCGGCCGTCTTCCTGTTGGGCAGTGCGGTGACTGCGTGGAGCCGACATGGCGGCGCAGCCGCGAGCGACCGCGGCCCAATCGTCCTTCCCGTCCAGGGGTCGCCCTTCACTCCCAAGGAATTCGTCCCCCTGCTCCCTCCGAACAACGGCCAGGACCAGGGACCGGGATTGCCCAACCCCGGTGCCAGCGGGCAGGATTGCAACAAGATCCTCTACTTCTTCCAGGGCAAGCTCTACCAACTCCGGCCCGGGCCGATGCCGCGCGGCGGGGGCAACCCGGAGTTCTATTACATGCAGCCCTACGGGGGGCCGCAGATCCCTGGGTTCCCCACCCCCGGTCCGATGATTCCCGGAGCGCCGGGGCCCAGCACCCCGGATCAGTCCGTCCCGCCGCGTCGAATCTGAGGCAGGCGGTCAGCCCGCAGCCGCGAGGGCTCCCATCGTACGATGGGAGCCCTCGTGTTACCCGCCGGAGATCAGATCTGTTGCTCAGTGCGTGCCGTCTGCCCCTTGATCGTCGCCCTGTTTCTTGACCCGCCTCTGCGGCTCGTCCACCTGCCTGGGCTCTGTCCACGAACCCGGACCCGGGGCGGGTCCGACGCGAGTCTGATCGAGCACCTGCGGTAGATTGAGGAGAATGTTGGTGATGGTCGAAAGACCGCCCGATTGAGGTTGGGCCGGCCTTGCCGGCGCGGCCTCGCGCGAGGCGGGAGCGGGGTGGCCGGAAGGAACAACCTCCCGCACCTGCTGGATGGGAGCAGGAGGTGCAGCCGCCGTATCCTTGATTGTCGTGACGGGCTCCGCCTGCTGCGGCGGCCTCAGCCCGAGCATACCCTGCCCCTTGGGGGTCATCGTACCCAGCGTTGCGAGCACCGTAAAGAGACCAAAGATAGCAGCAACCGTCTTAGTCATTGTGCGCTCCATCAACGGACAGATCCATTGGCCTTCCTCGGTAAATATACCCAGATACTATCGTTCTCAAAACACCCCAGGGCGCACCGGCGTTCGGGCATCGTCCGGCCCGGCCAAGATTAGCCGGAAGGTTCGGGAGACTTCCCCCGGGACCGCAGGCGGGCAGATCCCCGAACCTCGGGGTTGACCAGCGACCGGGGCCACTCTCCCTGCAAGGCCCTCGCCACCTCTTCGGCCACCCGGCGCTTCAGGGTAAGTTTCGCCTCCTCGCTGTACCAAGCGACATGCGGGGTCAAGAGCGCATTGGGAGCGGTACGCAGCGGGTGGCTCGCCTTGAGGGGTTCTTGCTCGAACACGTCGATCCCGGCGCCGGCCAGCTTCCCGGTCTGGAGGGCTCGCGCCAGCGCCGCCGTGTCGATCACAGCTCCGCGGGACGTATTGATGAGAATGGCCGTGGGCTTCATCAGCGCGATCTCGGTCGGACCGAGCAGATGTTGGGTCTCCGTTGAGAGCGGGGTGTGGAACGTTACGAAATCGGACTGGCGGAGGAGTGTCTGGTAGTCGACAAGGACCGCTCCCCCCTCAATCGCGGCGGACCGGCTGATGTACGGATCATAGGTCAACCGGTGGAGGCCGAACGGTTCCGCGTACCCGGAAACGATCCGCCCGATCCTGCCGAACCCGACGATCCCGAGGGTGAGCCCCTTGAGGCGCGGGACCGGCGGCACGACGTCCGGCCCTTTGAGCCACCGTCCCTGCCGGAGCGCACTGTCGTACTGCAACAAACGGCGGTGCACGGCCAGCAGAAGGGCAACCGCGTGCAGCGCGACCTCCTGGGTCCCGTAGTCGGGCACGTTGGCGACGCAGATCCCTGCCCGCGTGGCCGCCTCGATGTCCACACCGTCGTACCCGACCCCGTACCGGACGATCAGAAGGCACCTCGGCATCGCCGCGATCATTTCCGCGTCCAGCGCGACGGTTTGGTTGATGACGGCGTCGGCGCGGCCGAGGGCCGATCTCAGCGTGGGGCGATCCGAGGACTTGAGTACCTCGAGCTGCACACCCATCGGCCGCAGGATGCGCTCCTCCGGCTCGAGGTCCGGGAAGTCGTGATCGGTGATCAGAACGGCGTGCCCCATGCGGTGGCATTTTACCTCCGGCACGGCCGCATTCCTCTCGGGGGAAGCGGGAAAGTTTGAGAGGAGACGGGCCGCGCCGCCCAGTATACTGTAGATGGTGAGCGTATCATGAGATCGCGTAGGTTGCCGGTTTGGATCGGAGCTCTGCCGTACGCCCTGATCACGTCGGGGGCGGTGCTGCGGGTCGTCCCCCACCCCGCCAATTTTGCCCCGATCGGCGCGATGGCCCTCTTTGGTGGGGCGCTGCTCCCCGGGGCATGGGCGTTCGCGGTGCCGCTCGCTGCGCTCGTCCTCTCCGACCTGGTGCTCGGCTTCTACGCGGGATGGATGTGGGTCTACGGAAGCTTCGCCCTGATCGTCCTCATTGGCACCGCGCTCCGCCGCCGGCGGACGACGCTGCGGATTGCCGGCGCGGCGGTTGGGTCTTCGATCCTCTTCTTCGTGATCACCAACCTGGGGGAGTGGTTCGGGCCGCTCTACCCACACACCCTGGCGGGCCTCGGCGCCGACTTCGCCGCCGCGATCCCGTTCTTTCGCAACACCGCGCTCAGCGACCTCGCGTATGTGCTGGCCTTCTTCGGGATCTACGAAAGCGCGATTCGCCTGGCCCGTAGGCCAGCCGGGCGCCTCGCCTCCGCTCCTCAGCGCACCACGTAGCGAATCCGCAGCACGACGTAGGCGTCGATGGGAACGTCGTCGCGCCGGGCGGGGGCAAACCGCCAGCGCTTCACGGCGTCGGTCGCGGCATGGTCCAGTTCTGCGGACCCCGAGGACGTGGTGACGTCAATTCGATCGACCGTGCCGTCGGCCAACACCAGCGCACGCAGCCCCACGGTCCCTTCCGCCGCATCGAGTGCCAGCGCGCTCCCAAGGTCCTGCCGTCTGACCACCAGGCGGAGGGCATCCGGCGGGTAGACGGTCCCCACCGACGTGAGCACCCTCGGAGGGGTGAGGTGAGGCGGAATGCTCGACGGAACCCCGCTGGCCGGACCCATCTCCTGCGCGGGAAGCTCACCAACCTCATCGGGGACGGCGGGGCCGGACGCACGCCCCGCGGCGGCGTCGGGGCCTGCCGCCGTCCCTCCCTCATGGGTCCTGGGCCCCGCAGCCCGCAGCGCCGGAGTGGCCGGGTCGGCGTCAGGTCGACCCGCGGCCGGCGACGAATCGGAAGCGGCCTCAGAGGGAGAGGCTCCCACCCGCGAGGAGGACCCCGCCCGCGGCGGAGAGCTCACGGGGGTCGAGCTCGTGTGCACGGGCGAACCGCCTCGCCGGTGTGCCTGGGATTGCGGCAACTGAACCCTGCCCCGGGCAGGCTCGGAAGGGGAAGATGGTCGACGGGACGCTGGCTGCGCCGTCGGCGACCCGAGGGGTGGGGTTGCCGCCCCGGAAAACAACGGGAGCCCCTCATCGGCGGCGCTCGGACCCGGGACCTCCCGGGTCCTTGCGCTGGTTGGACGAGGGGAAGGCGGGGCGGCCGGCGGGCGGAAGCGCACCCATCCACTCCCTCCCGCAGCCGCTGCAACAGCCGCCGTGCATGCCACGATCAGGATCCGGCGCCGAACGGTGCTCATCAGCCGCACACCCCTAGAAGCTCTTCGCGAGGCCCAAGAAGACAGTCCTCCCCGGCTCGGGGAAGCCGAGCGATTCCTGGTACTGCACGTCGAAGAGGTTTTCGACGCCGACCTGCAGTGTGTACCCATTGTCGAGCGCCCACGCCGCGGTAATCCCGGTCAGCCAGTACCCCGGGACCCTAACGGTGTTCGCGGGATCGGCAAACCGATCGCCGACGTAGCGCACGAGAGCGGTCACGGTGCTGCCGCGAGCCCACCGGTAGGAGAGTTCCACGTTCGCCTGCTGGCGCGGGATGTAGATGACATCGAACCCGGAATTCGCGTCGCGCGCCAGCTGGTCGGTGAAGTTGAGGCGAACGAACCATCGCTCGGCCACCCGTCCCACGAGCTCGATCGACGCGCCATCCACGACCGCATGGCCCACGTTCATCGGAACAAAAAGCGGAGGCGAAGAGGTGATGAGATTCGTGGCATCCGTGTGATAGCCGGTAAGTTGAAGGGCGAGACCCGGCATCAGCGTGTAGTCCAGGCCGAGGTCATAGGACCACGCGGTCTCCGGCTGCAGCCCGGGATTCCCGAACAGTGCGGGCGCCAATTCGTCGAAGCTCGGCGCTCGGAACGTCCGGCCGAAACCGGCGCGCAGCGCCAGGCGGTCGCTGAGCAGCACAACAACGCCGATCCGTGGATCGATTTGGGTTCCGTACGATTGATACATATCGTCTCGGACCCCGAAGGAGAGCAGGGTGCCGGGAGAGACCTGCCAGTCGTCTTGCACGTAGAAGCCGAGGTCGCTGCCGGTGTTGGTGAAGGTGGCCGGGGCGTTGTCGAAGTGCGCAATCGTCTGTCCCTGATACTCTGCCCCTAGCGTGAGGAGATGACCGGGGCCCGGCACGGTGACGACCTGGCCCTGCAGTCCCCACAGGCTCGCGGTGTCGTCAGACTGGAACGCGGTCCCCGGACTGTTGAAGTTCACATCGTCATCGAGGGTGTATAGCCGCAGCATCGCTCCGGGGCCGTCGGCCCGTCCCCGACGCCAGGACAAGTCCAGAAGGGTTCGACCCTCGAGGGTACGGGCGAGCAGATCCTGGAGCGCCGTTGGCAGCGGCCCGGGGGTACCGACGTCATGCGAGAACCGGTTGAGGGTGAGCGTCACCCCGGCATCGTCGGCAGTCGGCCAGCGGAGCTTGACCATTGTGGTGAAATCGGAGAAATCGGTGTCGGGGGCGAAGCCGGCACCGGAGTTGAGGATGCCTTGAACGAGGTAGGTGAGGTCCTCCAGCCGGCCGCCGAGCGAGAGGAGATTGCCGGTAAGACCATATGAGCCGACCCGCGATGATACCGTCGTCTCCGGCGTGGACTTTGTGACGATATTGATTACACCTCCGAGCGCCGCGCTGCCGTAGATCGCTGAGAAAGGCCCGCGGAGAACCTCGATGCGATCGACGTTTTGGATCGGGAGGGTGCTGAGGTCGACGCTTGCCTGATCGGGGCGGTTGATCGGGACGCCATCAAGGAGAACGAGCACCTGTGTGGAGGAAGAACCGCGGATGCTCACCGTGGTAAGCGAGCCCGGGCCGCCGCTGTTTTTGATCCGGATCTCGGGCAATACTCGGAGGGCGTCCGCGACATTGAGGGCGCCCATCGCCGCGATCTCATCGCCGGTGATGACGCTGATTGAGCCCGGCGTCGTAGTCGGGAGCTGCGGCCGCTTGCCGGCCACTTCGATTTCCGGCAGCTCGAATGTCGGCGGTGCGGGCGGCGGCTGCTCCTGGGCCCGCCCGGGGGGAGCGGCGATGAGCGTGAGAGCCAGAACCTGTGGAACCACTCTCCAACCGACAGATCGGATGAGCGCCGAGCCGAATAATCGAGCCAGCATGCATCCATCCCCCCGTCTGCGGCTCCAGACCCGAAAAAACCGGCCCCCATGAGACCCACGGGGACCGAAACGGCACAAGGCCGCAAGCGTACCTTCCTCTCAGCCGAAGGTCACCGTACGCGATCGATTGGGCAGGTTTCCTGGCTCCGGATCCTCACCGCTCCGCGCCTTCCCGGTTATCCCAGTGGCGATCTGGCTGGAGCAGCTCCCCGTTACAGTGGCGGGACCGCGCCGGCATTGCGGCACCGCGGATATCTGCGGGCCGCGCACCGGACTTCCCTTTTACTCCCGGCGAACCGGGAGCACCCAACCGACACGGTATGAAGTTTGGTTTCTACTATAGCATGAGACGGATTGGAGTCAAACAAGCGAATCAACTCGCCTAAAATCTTACTATGCGGCGTATCGTCACCTCATCGAAAATCTTACCGGGCGCTATCCCCCACCCTGCGCGCCCGGAGGCTCCGGTGACCCCTGCAGCCCGTCGCGAATATGTCCGCACCCTCCGCCCGCGCTATACCCTCGCCCCACGGCGCGCGAAGCCCGCCATCCTCGACGAATTCTGTGCCACAACGGGATACCATCGCAAGTACGCCATCAGGCTCCTCAACTGCCCGCACCCCACCGACCGGCACGCCCCACCGCCGAGCGCCGGCCTATTCGGACGAGGTCGTCACGATCCTGGCGGCGATCTGGGAGGCGGCCGGCTATCCCTGGTCCCGCCGCCTGCAGGCGCTCCTGCCGCTTTGGCTCCCCTGGGCGCGCCGCCACTTTGCCATTCCGCCCGCCCTCGACCGCCGGTTGCGCCGGATCAGTCCCAGTACGATCGACCGGCGCCTGCAAGCCCGGAAACGCCAGGCGCGCCGCCGCCTGTACGGGCGCACCAAACCCGGCACCCTGCTCAAGCACCATATCCCGCTGCGCACCGAGCACTGGCCCGTCACCACGCCCGGGTTCACCGAAGTCGACCTCGTCGCCCATTCCGGCAATTCGGCCGATGGCGACTTTCTCCAGTCCCTCAATCTCACCGATCTCCATACCGGCTGGGTCGAGTCCTGCGCCGTGCTCGGCAAGACCCAACGCGTCGTCCGCGCCGCCGTGGCCGAGCTGCGCGGTGCCCTCCCTTTTCCCCTCCGCGGCCTCGATTCCGACAACGGGTCCGAATTCATCAATACCTGTCTCTTCCAGTACTGTCGGGCGCACCAGATCCAGTTCACGCGCGACCGGCCGTATCAGAAAGACGACAATGCGCACGTCGAGCAGAAGAACTGGACCCACGTGCGCAAGCTCTTGGGCTGGGACCGCTATGACTCGCTGGCGGCGCAGGCCGCCATCAACGATCTCTACCGCCACGAGTGGCGCCTGATGATGAACCTCTACCAACCCTCCGTGAAGCTCCTCCGCAAGCAGCGCGTGGGCGCCCGGATCTGCCGCCAGTATGATCGCCCGCAAACGCCCTTCGATCGGCTCCTGGCCTCAGGGGTCGGCGACCCGGCCGCCCTCCGCGCCTTGCAG
>DATGHU010000013.1 GCA_035307765.1 bacterium
CAGGGCAACGGTGGTCAGGGCAACGGTGGTCAGGGCAACGGTGGTCAGGGCAACGGTGGTCAGGGCAACGGTGGTCAGGGCAACGGTGGTCAGGGCAACGGTGGTCAGGGCAACGGTGGCCAGCAGGACAATCACGACGTAAATGGCGACATCCATAGCAACGACCACACGGGCGCCAGCGGCAACGGCGCGGGCGGCGACGATGGGAATCAGCAGATCGACCCTGGCGAACAGGTGAGTGATCCGGACATCACCGGAGACATTCACAGCAACAACCACACGGGCTCCAAAGGTAAGGGGGCAGGTGGCGATGATGTTGTTCACCCAACTGGCTCTAGCGATCGTGGCAGCGATCCAGATACCACCGGAGACATCCATAGCAACAACCACACGGGTTCCGAGGGGAGCGGCGGTGGGGATGGAACGCAGGGCCATTAAGACCATCGGATAAGGGATGTGGGTGGGTCCATCGGTGTCCCGGCGTTCTGGGCGGTCGGAAGCGCCTCTCCAGCATCAAACTCTTTCGGTTGAGACGGGAGGTCGCAGGCACGGGGGCGCCGGAGGGGAAGCGCGCGGGTTAGATCGATTCGATCAGCGTTTGCAGGGAAGTGGTCGCCGCGACCATCCCGGCCACCGAGGCCGATTCGTTCGCCCGGTGCCCCTGACCCATCGACCCCGGCCCCAAGTTGCAGAAATCGTGCGTGCGCTCTGCGAAGATCGAGAGATCCTGTCGGCCCTGCGAGAATTGCACCGGAGCCGCCCCCTGAGTCCTCTCCAGGGCCTCTTTCGCCACGGCTAGTGTGTGTCCGCGCCGATCGGCCAGCGTGGGGAGGCAGAGCCGACTGATCTCCAGCTCATGCTCTACCCCCCGTACCGCTTCGCGGAGTTCGCGCTCAAAAGTGCCGAAGTCCTCTCCCACGGACAGCCGTCGGTCGACCGTGAGCCGGAGGCGGTCGGGGATAATGTTGTCCGCCACCCCGGCCTGGGCCGCAACGACGGAGAGCGACGGCACGCTCTGGATCCCGGGTGCCACCTCGACCGGGCGAAGGCTCTCCGCGATCCCCTTCACGCGCGCGATGACCTCGACCCCATGGTAGATCGCGTTGTCCGCTCGACGCCAGTCCGAGGAGTGCCCACTGCGACCGAGCACGGTGAGGTGCCCGATGGCCCGCCCCTGGCACCCGATCCCGATCGAGAGGCGGCCGGTGGCATCATCGTACGACGGCTCGGTCGTGATCGCAAAATCCGGGCGCACCCGCCCGATGAGCCGGCGGACGCCATTGCGGGGGGTGATTGATCCGCCTTCTTCGTGGTTGGTGAACGCAAACCACGTGCGGACCTTGGGCCGGACGTGCTGGGTAAGCCACATCATGCAGGCCAGTCCCGCCTTCATGTCGGAGGCGCCGAGCCCGTGCACTCGGCCGTTCTCTACGCGCGGACGAAACGGATCAGTCTTCCACCCGTCGACGGGAGGAACGGTGTCCATGTGCCCGTTTACTACGAGCAACTGGTCACCCCTCCCGATCTCCGCCGTGACGTTCCCCTCCTCGTCCCGTTCGACGGAGACCCCCGCCCGGCTGAGATGCTCGAAGATATGCGCGGAGAGCGCCGCTTCTTCGCCGGTGACGCTGCGGACGCTCACGAGGTCGCAGAGCGTTCGCTCCAGGTACGTTGCCATATCCGACACGCCGGCCACCTCTTTCCCTACGAACTCGTGCGGATCAGCGCTCCCCTTCGCCCGGGGAAACGGCCTTCCCTCCGCCCTCCCCACGAGCCGGGGATCCCGTTCCGGGACTTCCCAAGTACACGACCCGAAACCGATCGAAGGCTTCAATTAAACGTGCCGCGGTCTCGGGATCTTGAAAGTCGTGCTCGTAGCGGCTGATCCTCGACAGCAGGACTCGCGCGCCCATGAGCCCGTGGATCGGCCGGGGAACTTGAGGGTCCCCAGTTGCCATCGGGCTGGTGGTCAGAAAATATTCCCGGATCACTCCGGCGGCGAGCAGGCTCGGGAGGAAACGCGGGCCGCCCTCGCATACCGCCGTATGCACGCCATGGCTCGTCAGGACGTCGAGGACACCCTCGATCCGCGGACGACCGTCCGATCCCGACGGCACGCGGGCGACGGCAACCCCTCTGGCCTCAACGGCGCGGATCTCGTCGCCGGTCGCCAGGAGCCCGGTCAGCACGAGTTTGTCGAACCCAGCCGCTGAGAAGAACCGCTTGTCGAAAACCGTTGCGTCCCAGGCCAGCGTGGTCGTCACCACCACCGCCAGGAGGCGCGGAGGGCAACCGCGGGCAATTCGCCGGGCAACTTCACCGTCGGGGAGCGCCGCGGTGACGTCGTCGCTGATCAGGGTCCCCGATCCCACGACGACCGCATCGACCGCACTGCGTACTCGGGTCAACGCCACCCCATCGACGGAGGTACCGATCGATGCCGCCTTCCCCTCAACGACCGCCTCGCCGTTCTGCGTCATCACCATGTGTGCGACCAGATAGGGAACCGGGGTGGGGAGCGATGGAAACGCAAGCGACGCGTAGAACTGCGCCAGGGGGATCTCGCGCGGGTGGGGTTCGACCTCGTTCCAGGCCAACCGGACGGTCGCCGGGAGGGGGACCGTCCGCTTCCAGTCCGAAGGCCTCACCGCGCGCCGCCTGAAGGACGGGGGCCGCCGCTCATGGTTGCCCCCATGATATCATGCGTTCGCCGCTGTCCTGCGTTGCCCGCCAGCTTCGCTTGCCTCAACGGTCCCGCGTCACCTTGGGAGGCCGGGCGCCGGCCCGTAGGGAATAGTGTGGCAGACATACCCGAAAGGGGCTTGATGTCGGAGACCGCAGCGGCCCAGTGGGGCCAACTTTGGCAGAACCTCGAGGCTCTTCAAGACCAAGCGACCCGGCTCCGGCACCTCTCGCAGCGCGAGCCCCTGGTGCAGTGGCGCCGAGGGTACCCCCGCGCCGGCACCAGCCGGTCCCACGAGGGGGAAGTGCGGGATGTGCTGGACGGGCTGCAGCAGCGCCTGGGAAATGTCCGGGCGCTGGCCCCCATCATCCTCGCGCAGGATCCGAAGCCTGGCCTGGCCGCCGACGAGCGTGCCGAAGCGGTGGGCGCACGCCTGGAAGCCCTCATTCGGCTGACGGTAGGTCTGAAGGAACAAGCGTTCCTCCCGGGACCAGAACTCCCGCCGCACGCGCCGCCCTACGTCGTGGAGCCTCCGGGGCACGACCTGGCGGGAACGAAAGCGGTGCTGCTCGCCCTCGGCATCGAAGAGGTGGTCCTCGCAATCCGCAACGCCATGCTCGCGGTGGTCAACGGGGCGTAGCCTGCGATCCAGCTCCGGCTGGGGCCCCTAAGGGACCCCGGCCGGTCTGAAGTGCCGGTTTCCCGGGGGAGGGTTCACCGACACGAGTTACCCTGCTTTGGGGAGGCCGGCGCGCGGTTTGAGGACATCGACCAGGGGGAACCGGTCGCCGAGAATCTGCTGGCTGGAGACCCCCAACCACTGCTCGAGCACGGTGGCGTAGACGCTTCGGAAGTCGACGTTGTACTTCAGATCCCCCTGGTCGAGATCGGTCAGGCTGGGATGAGGGCCGCCCAGGCCGGGGGCAACGGACCCGCCGATCAAGAACATCGGCGCGGCCGCCCCGTGGTCGGTCCCGGCGGACGCGTTCTCGGCCACCCGCCGGCCAAACTCCGAGAACGTCATGACCAGAACCCGATCCAAGAGTCCCTTCTGCATCAGGTCTTTCACGAACGCGTCGAGCCCCCCCGCCATCTGCTCGAGCAGACGGTCGTGGCGCCCCGCCTGGGCGGCGTGGGTGTCGAACCCGCCCAAGCCGACGTAATACACCCGGGTTGGCGAGCCGGCCGAAATCAACTCCGAAACCAATCGCAGCTTCATCCCGAACGGGTCGCGCGGATAGCTGCCGCTGTCCGATAGATGCCCCGCGACCTTCCGGATGTCGTCTGAGGCAAGGACGGCGTCCATCGCGGTGTGGGTGAGGAAGTCGACCATCGGCTCCTCCCCGGGCACCGGCTGCAGCAGCTGGCGGTAGGCCTCGGCCTCCGCCGAACCCGCCCCCTGCAACGGATGGAACGCAAACGCCTGCGGACTCTCGAGCACCACGGCCCGCCCGGAGGTCCCCTGCATCGCCAACGGCATCTCGGCCCCAAGCATCGCCACCCCCGCCGTGGGCCCGCAGACCGGACACTCGCTGTCGAACAACCGCCCCAGCCACCCCGTGCGCGGACCATTTCCCGCCGGGTCCGCAGTCTGCCAGATTTCCATGGAGCGAAAGTGGCTGCGGTTGGGATTCGGGTAGCCGGCTCCCTGGATCACGGCCAGCCGGCCATCATCGTAAAGCGCCTTGAGCGGCTTCAGCCCGGGGTGGAATCCCAGCTCGTCGTTCACCTTGAGGACCGCCTCGCGCGGGACAGAAAGATGGGGGCGGGCCCGATAGTACTCGTCGTGCCCGTACGGGACGAGGGTGTTGAGGCCGTCGTTCCCTCCGCCCATCTGGACGACGACCAGGATCGGGCCACCCGACTGGCCCGCGGAAGCGGTCAGGGTGTGATCCCAGGGGTTGTTCAACGCGAGGGCGGTCCGCGTGAGGAACATCGGGGCGGTCGCCCCCGCGGCCACGATGGTCAGCCCTTTGTTCAAGAACTCTCGTCGCGTCATCATGTTGGGCATCGGGCTCCCCCTCAGGCGACCTGATAGTCGGGCAGGCTCATGATGAGATGAATGGCCGCGTCCCGGTTGTTCCGGGCGATATCTGCCAGGATCGCCCGACGGCCCGGCGGGAGGGACCGCTGCAGCAGGTACGCCGACATGGTCTCCACCGACGACAACCCCGTCGTATTTGGAGTCCCCAGCCGCCCGGCCAGCAGATCCCCGGCGAGGTTGGCCCGGGCGAACACCGTCGCGGCGTTGATCCAGGCTTTGCCTCCGTCCCATCCCTTGACCGTCGAAGGAAAGAACAGATGCTGGCCGGCCTCCGCGGTCAACTGCGAGAGCCGCACCCAGTCCGGGGTGGCGATCCCCAGATGCCGCACCGCGCCCACCACAAACTCGACCGGGCTCTTGATCTGGGCGTGAATCACCGACGGGTGGTAGAAGGCCTGCGACCGGAACATCGCCCGGAGGACCGGCGCAAGTTCGTAGCCGGTGGCGATCAAGCGCTGCGCCATCCCCTCGACCAGGACGGGGTCGGGGGTGGGGGAGACGAAGAACTTCGCCAGCTTGCCGGCAATATACCGCGGCGTCGCCGGGTTCGCCAGGATGATCCGCAGGATGTCCGTTCCATCGAACGCCCCCGACTGCCCGAAAAAGCTCTTCATCCCGTCATCGTGCAGTTGGGCCCGAAAGGCAAACGTGCGGCGGTCTTCGAAGGTGCGGTAGTCCCGCAGCGTCCACCCTGTCCAGGCGCGCGCCGACTCGCGAATGTCGGTCTCGGTGTAATGGCCGATCCCCATCGTGAACAACTCCATCAGTTCCCGCGCCCAATTCTCGTTGGGGTGGCCCTTGCGGTTCGCGTCGTTGTTGAGATAGCGGAGCATCGCTGGATCGCGCGCCACCCCCTCGAGCAGGCGGGCGAAGTTGCCGGCGGCGTGCTGGCGAAAGAGCTGGTTCTGGTTGTACATGGCGATGGCGTCCTGCACGTCCCCGAACGAACTGGTAAAGTGTCCGTGCCAAAACAACGTCAGCTTCTCACGGAGCGGGGCCTGGGCCCTGGCCATCCGGTCGAGCCACCATGAGGTCAGGACAACGATCCCCCGTTGGTGCGCCCGGTTCACCTCGTTGTAGGCGGCACGCACCTGGGGGCTGTCCTTGGGCTTGATCCTGGACCGGAGGACATCCTGGACCATCGAGTCGGCCCGTACCTCCGCCGGGCGGATTCCGTCGAACGGCGGCGCCGTGTCCGAACCCGGCGGCGAATCAAAGAGGGCATCCACGGCTCCGTCGGGGCCGGCTTCGATGGCCAGGGCAACCTCGGAAGGGAGCGCACCAAATCCGGCACGGCGCAGCAGGTGCCCTGCTTTCGCCACATCCCAGCGGTCTTGGACAGATGGGGAGAAGGCATCAAGGCCCGACGGCATGGCGCATCTCCTTCACGCATTCGACCTCTCGCCCCCCGAGCGGGGGAGGGGGGATGTTGCTTCTTAAGCGCGGGATCCTCCAGAAAAGTTCCCCGCGGCGAAGTCCCGCCGCGCGCGCGCCAGGACCTCCCCGTCGGCGAGCACGTCGATCGCCGTCATCGCCATGACCCTGGCGTCGTTGAGCATCCCGGCGAGCCCGATCTCGGCCTTCCCGGCCTCGAGTGCCTCCCGGGTGTGCATCCCCACTCCGGGCGGGCAGGTGGGGAGGGTGTATTCAATCGTGGGAACGGCCTGGGTGAGGTTTCCGAGGTCCGTGGACGCTCCTGAGGGCTCCTCGGCCATTTCGAACCCTAGCGCATCGGCGTTCCGCTTCACCAGATCGGCAAGGGCGGGGTTGTATCGAATGGCGTCGTGGAAGAGATCCAACTTCACTTCGAGGACCGTGGCGGTCGCTTGGGCAGCGCCGCGGGCGCAGCCCTTCACCCGCTCCACGAGCTCGCGGACGTACACTCCGTCCGGGGAGCGGACGCCCAAGGCCAACGCGGCGTGCTCCGGGATGATGTTGACCGCCTGACCGCCGTCGGTGACGATCCCGTGGATCCGTGCGTCGGGGCGGATCTGTTGACGGAGCGCGCCCACCGCGTTGAACGTCAGGATCACGGCATCGAGGGCGTTGAGCCCGGACCACGGTGCCGCGGCCGCGTGCGAGGGCCGGCCGGTGAACGCGAAATCCACGCGCTGCACCGCCAGGCATCCCGTGGTCACGTGCGGCGTCGCGCCGGCGTGATAGGCCAGGGCGACGTCCAGCCCCCTAAACGCCCCCCGCTCCAGCATCAGGATCTTGCCGCCCCCGCCCTCCTCGGCAGGGGTGCCGTAATAAATGACCTGTCCGGGCAGGTCCCCCAGCACGGCCCTCAGGGCCGAGGCGGCGGCCATCATGCCGGCCGCCATGAGGTTGTGGCCGCAGGCATGCCCCAACCCGGGGAGCGCGTCGTACTCTGCGATCAGTCCAACGGTCGGGCCGGGGGCGTTGCCGGCAGCCCGGGCAAGGATCGCGGTGGGAAGATCCGCCACCCCGCGCTCGACACGGTAGCCGTGGCGGCTAAGGGCGTCGCTGACCCACTCCACCGCCCGCACCTCCTGGAATCCGATCTCGGGGTTCGCGTGGATCCGGAGCGCGAGGTCGCGGGCCTCCTCCGCCACCGCATCCAGCGCGGCCATCGCCCGCGCTTTGAGTGCCTGGACGTCGTGTACGGTTGTGACCACCACGTGGCCTCCTCGGTCTTGACGAATGACACGTGGTTCGCGGCGAGGCGTCCGTCCCTCCTGCCCCGCCCCTCCGATGCCACCGAAGCCGTCCCCGGCGGACCGCGACCATCGGGACGGCGCGCGCGAGGTGGCCATCCGATCGGTCTTGGATCGCGCCTTCCTAGGAAAAAGGGGAAGCGGGTGAGGCGGGCCGGTGGAGCCCGCCGGCGTTGGGGACCTCACCCGGCTACGCGACCGGCATCGCCAGCCTCGGATCGGCAGAGGGCAGCGCATCCGAATCCCACGGCGGGTCCGCCCGAGGGCCCGATGCGCCGCCATCCCGTCCCATCGTTTTCGGGACCGGGATGGCGGCGTGGTCGTCGAATCGACCGATGCTGAGCAGGCTTAGATCTCCACGGTCTCCAACATCGTGCTCAACTGCTTGCGCAGCTCAGGCGTATTCTGATGGCCGTGGCTCTTCGCGGCGTGTGTCGCCGCCGCCTCGACCAAATCTTCCCGTTGAGATTGCGGGGCCATGATCACCAGCTGGCAGTTCTTCTCGCTCGGAAACTTTCCACAGTTGGCCACCACCCACGTGCCCTTCGCCAGGCGCAGTTGCGTCGCGTCCATTTCCTTCACCCCTCTCAGTCTGGACTTCATCGCGATCCTTCGCTCCACCCAACGGCCGGTCACACCTCCCTTCTGATACACTTGCGGATCTGAGCTACCCCAAGACCCGAGCTACCAACTCTGCGGCCCGCGCCGCCCCCCCAGAAGGGACGGGTGAGTACTCGACGGACGCGGCGAGCGCGTGCCGCACCCCCTCCGCGAGCCCCTCGGAGCTTACCTCCTGGTAGTCCATCTGCGCAGCGTGCCCGTAGCGGCGCAGGCGCCTCGCCACGTGAAATCGCTGCTCGAAATGATTGCGCAGCGGGAACGACAGGAACGGCCGCCGAAGCGCGATCAACTCCATCCCGGTGGTCAGGCCGCCCTGGGCCACGGCCGCGTCACAACAGGCCAGATGCTGGTACAAGTCGGGAAGGTACCCTTGAATGTCGACGTGCCCCCCGCCGTCCGTGGAAACCCTCGCCCGGGGGCCGGCGACCACCACCAGACGCAGGTTGGGGATCGCTCGGGCCAAAAAAGGCGCGGCCGCCACGACCTTGTCCAAGAGATGGCGGCCCACCGACGTGCCTCCCGCCGTCGCGATCACGAGCGTCGCGTCCTCCGGGTAGCCGAGCTGCCGCCTCAGCACCGGGGCCGGCGGCAGGGTCTCGGGATCGAACGGCAGGATATAGTCGCAGAACTCGAAATGCTCTCGCGCCCACCCCCGCATATTGGGGAGATCACGGCCGAACGGCTCGTCCAACACATCCTCGGGATCGCCGAGGAAAATCGCCATGTCCCGCAGGCGCGGGTAGCGCCCAACGTGCGCGACGTGCTCGGCGTTAGCATGCCAGCACAGGTGCCCTTCGTAGGAGTCCCAGCCGGTGATCGGCAGCATCCCGATATAGTCGGTCAGAAACACATAGGGGGCCGTTTTCAGCTCGGGGTTCTCGTGCATGAAGTAGTCGACGTCCCACGCTTCGTCGCCCACCCAGGCGTCGTAGCGTTCACTCTCCGTGACGTCGGCGAACGTCATGAAGTTGGACGTCAGCACCTCGTCCATCTGCCAGAGCGCCAGGAACACGTTGACGTCGTGCTCGCCGGCCTGCGCCTCGATGTGGGCCGATTCGTTGAGCAGCCGATCGCTGGCCGGGTGAACGATCTCTCCCGCCTGTGCGACCACCGATCGTACGGGATCGACGGCCAACCAGTGGATCTCCAGCCCCGGTCGCAATCGGCGAAGCTCCCGCCCGATCGCCAGATCCCGCTGTACGTGGCCCAACCCGATGGGGGAACAGACCCAGAGGATCTTCCGCTTGGCGGTGAGCGCGTGCGCCACCCGGCGGGGGGCGGGAGGGATCCCCACAAAGTCGCGGATCAGCCGGTTGACCCGCACGCACTCGCGCAGAATGCCGGCGTGGCCGGTACCTTCCAGCGTCACCAGGGTTGAGCCGGCGATGGTCCGCTGCATGGATGGGGCGTTGAAGGCGTGGGCCGCCAACCGATCCTCGGTCCCGTGCACGAGCAGGGTGGGGGTCCGGATTCGCCCCATCAGGTCGGGAAACGGTGTTCGGCTCCACCACTCGTCGCGGGTGCGGATGAGGATCTCCGGGTCTCCGTCCAGGCCCCAACTCATCGCGTCGGCGAGCGCCTTCGTCGAATGCGGTTCGGGAAGCATCTGTGCGGCGAAAAACTCGACCCACCCCAGGTAATCGGCTCGGAAGTAGTTCGCGTTCAACTTGGCCCAGCCGGCGTATCGCTCGCGCACCTCGTGAAAGAGCCGAAGGACCTCCTCCCGGCGGCGCTCGCGCTCGGCCCCCACGGCCTGGCTCGGGGCGCCGCTGATCAGCACCAGGTGGCTCACCCGGTCCGGATGGTCCGCGGCCAACATGATGGCATGGTTGGCGCCCCCCGACCAGCCGATCACGGCGGTGCGGTCGACCTCCGCCGCCTCCAAGACCGCGAGTGCGTCGGCGGTCAGCGTGTCGTGGTCGTAGCCGGTAGCCGGGCGATCGGAGCGGCCGCTGCCACGGGCGTCGAACGTCACCAGCCGGAACCACCGGGCCAGGTAAGGGACTTGGAACTTCCAAACTCGACTGTGCGCCATCTGCCA
This sequence comes from bacterium, assembly GCA_035307765.1. Classification (NCBI taxonomy): domain Bacteria; species bacterium. The sequence goes on from DATGHU010000013.1 coordinate 10,068, forward strand.
GCCGGGTAGCAAGAACAGCGTGGGGGCGGCGTGCCCAAATACCTGGAAGGCGAGGCGGATCTCGCCGTGTCGAGCGAAGCCCTCGCTAACGGGGGTAGCGACGTCGCTGGCCCCGAATCGCCCGCAGAGACGGTCAAGAATCTCCGGTGGCGGCCTCACGTCGCTTCCTCCCTCGGGCATCCAGCGCCATCAAACGCGGGAGGTTCCCCATTAACCGGATCGCTTCCATATGCAGCTGCGGGTCCTCGCCGGCGAGGATCTCCACCTCCGCCCCAAAATAGAGATCGCCGAACAGCCGGCCCAACACCCGTGAGTCGACCGCGCCTTCGACCCCATGTTCTGCCAGGCCTTGACGCGCCAACTCGGAGACCAGGTCACGCCAGCGTCCGATCATCTGCGCCAGGCGCTTTCTGATGCGTACATTGCTGAGGCCCTGAGCCCATAGCTCCCAGAGGCCGCGGACGTACCCCGATTGCATATCCTCCTTGAAGTACTCGAGCGCCGTCGCCCAGATGGCTTCGAAAGACCGCACCTCCTGGTACATCTTCCGCTGCCGGGCGAGGAGTTGCTCGTTGACGTACTCAAGCACTTCCAACATCAAGTTCTCCTTGCTGCCGAAGTAGTAGTGGACGAGGCTCTGGTTGACTCGGGCCTCCTCGGCGATCCTGCGCATTGAAATCTGATTGTACCCCACATCGACGAGGGTACGAAAAGCGGCGCCGAGGATCTTGTCGCGCGTGGAGATGAGAACGGCGGGCGAGGAACGCTTCCTCCCGGGCCTCGGGCCCTGCGCCGCGGAGGTCAGCGGGTGAGTGCCACGCGAGCTTCGCTGATCCGCTGTGTCTTCCCGGATGTGGCCGCGGGGGGAGAGACCGCCATTGCCCCCCGAAGCCGGGTGACGCAGGTGCCGCTTGCGGCCCGTCACTTCGGCGAGATCCCCGGGGGGATCGTCGCGGGATGCGCGTCGTCAGGTGGCACCGCGGCACCGCCGACCATCGCCCCTCCTCGTCCGCTGCCGGCGCCTGGGGGGAGGACACCCCGGCGTCGCGTCAACTCGGTGGTATTTCGCACGGCTCTCCTCTCTCTACGTGCTCGGAAACGGGGCGATGCCGGCCAGATGGAGCAGCGCCCACACGCCCAGCGCCACTCCCAGAGGACGGGTCAGATGGTGCCCCCACCGAGTCGTCCGCTCGGCCGCCATGACGGCACCCAACCCAAGCATCCAGCCCAAATTCGCCCCGCCGATCGCAAACATCAGCAGCATCAGGGTCCAGCAACATCCGAGGCAGAACAGCCCGTGGCGGGCGCCCAACTGAAGGGCATCACGGGCCTCTCTCCCACGCCAGTGCTCCACGATGAACGAATAGGGTGACCGGCACTTCTCCAGGCACATCTGCTTGAGCGGGGTGAACTGGTAGATTCCGGCGGTGAGCAGGAGGACCGTCGCCACCCAGGGGGCCGCGGACGGAACCAGTTCGATCGCTTCGTGCACGAGGGCGTCCCCCCGGTAGGCCAGCGCGCCGAACCCCACCCAGACGCCGAGGTAGCCGAGGACGAGCCGGCGCAGCAGGGCGTTGCAATCCGACCGCCCCGCCACCATGCGCCGGAAGAGATGCACGAGGGGCAGGCTGCTCGGCAGCATCATCGCGATCGTCATCAGGGTCCACCCGACGACGAAAAGGCCCAGCCGGAAGACCGGGGGGAGGGAGAGGGTGCGGTCGCCGATGATCACCCGGTGGCTGAGCAGCCCCGCGAAGGGCGAGGCCCCCCACACCGCGAGCGCGACCCACGCCAAGGCCACGAGAGCCCCGACGGAAAGCCGGTACCAGCGCGTGTCATCCGGTGTCCGGATTGCTCCGATCATCTCTCCGTACTCCTCTCCCGACCCATTATCCCTCGAACCGGAAGTTTCCCAGCACCGCGTTCCGGTTGGTGAACTCCCAGGCCATCTTGTGCTGGGGGATGTTCACCCGATGCGCCGTCGCCTTGCCGACGAACGCGGGGGAACCGGGGATCGTGCTGAAGACGGTGTCGACCAGCTTGGTCGGTCGCCCCTTGGCATCGGCATAGGGCTGCATATCCGCCGACACCGCATCCCCGACGCGAATCGTGCCCTTGCCCTCGACGAGGTTGAACTGAATGGGCGCGTCGTACGCCCCCACGACCTCACCCACCAGCTTCGCCAGGTCGGCAAGCGGCCCACCCAGTTTCCCGGTGTGCATCGCCAGGATCGCGTCCTTCTGCTTGGCCGACGCCTTGCTGTCAACGTATGCCGCAACCCTCCAGTTGCCCGCGAGCACGTTTCCGGGAATCTGGCAGACCAACGCCAGCGTCAACCCGCTGACATCGACGTCGTTGATGTGCCCCTTGTCGTAGTGGTAGGCCAAAAACGCATCACATGTGCCTCCGTCGGGGTCGTCTCCGACCCAGCACGGACAGGGTCCCGCGCAGGAACAGGCTTCCAGCAACCGCCCTTCGACCGCATACCCCATGCTCTCCACCTCCCGATTGGATTCGTACCTTCCGATCGTGCCCCCGATCACGCCTCCGCTTGCTTGGATCGGGTCTTGCCTGTCAATTGATCGGTCGATCAATTAATACCCAAGACGCCTTCGCCTGTCAAGTGGCAAACACACGTCTGCCTAGTGCATCAAGCCCGGCGCGGAGCGGCTCCGGAAGGGACTCGGAAGCGGGGGTGGGGCTCCCGGCCTCAGGCGGGCCGGCGGTGCGGCGCCGAGGGGGGTTCGGGCCGTTCCCTCGGCGGCTGCCTCCGCCGCGAAAGGACGGCTGGCGTGTGCGGGGGCGGGGTGGGGGTCTGCGCGCGGCCCCGGTACCGGAGGCGGTGGGCCGCGTTCCGGAGCCGGGCGTCGGTTACCTCGTAATACACCTGCGTGGTCGCCGGGTTGGCGTGCCCGAGGAGACGTTGAGCCTCCTCGATCCCGAGCCCCACCGTCGCCATCTGCTGCCCCGCGGTGTGGCGGAGGTGGTGGAAGGCGATCCCCTCGGGAATCGGGACACCGGCCACCCCAGCGTAGCGTTTGAAGATCTTCTCCACGCTGGCGTAATGGAGCCGGGCCCGGCGGGGCTGAAACGGCAGACGAAAGAACAGCGCGGTCGTGGGGGCGGTGGGACGCACGGCCAGCCAAGCGAGGAGAGCCGCCCGCGCATCGTCGGTAAGCGGCACCACCTGTTCTTTGTTGCCCTTGCGCAGCACCACGAGGGCCGCACGCTCCGCGTCGGCAAGGTTCACCACCCGCTCAATATCCAAGCGGGTCACTTCGCTCACCCGCAACCCCATCAGCCCCAATTCCGCCATCGCGCGATCCCGAAGCACCCGCGGCGACCCCTCTCGGAACGCGGATCGAAACTGGGCCACCTGGTCCTCGGTCCACCAGCGATGGACTCGATAGGGCCGTCGCGGCGGGTGAATGTCTTGACCGATCGAGTACGGCCGGCCCTGGCGTTTGCGGAGCCACTCGTAGAATTGGCGGAGGGCCGTGATGCGCCGAGCGCGGGTCGCCACCGACAACCCCGCCTCGGTCATCCGGCGCGCGAATTGGACCAGGTCCTCGGTGCGCGCATCCTCAAGCTTGCCGTGGATGTACTCGGAGAAATCCTTGAGGTCGCGGATGTAGGCGAGACGGGTGTTGAGACCGCGGTCTGCCCCTTCAAGGTCCGTCCACCACTCGAGGAGCAGGGGGTCAACCGAAGGGATGGGAGATCGCAGGTGCCGCCGTCCGGGCATCGTAGGTTCCTCCGATGAAGGCTGCGACGTTTGGTTCGATTGAGCTGCGACAGCGACTCAGCAGGCTGTTCCACAGCGGGCGGGATTTTCCTCTCCCGCCGATATCGGCCCGGGCGAGCATCTCGCGAAGAAATTGGTGGCGGCAAACTCCAGGGCGACGGTCGACCGTAAGGTGGCCATCGGGCCCCCGCTGACCGCGAGACGACTCAACGGTCAGCGAGAACCCGGCAGCGCCGACATCGTCTGCCGACGATATCCTCGTGCAGCACTCCTGAGCCGGGGCGACCGAGCCCCGCGCGCGGTCGCGGCCTAGCGGGTCACCGCGACGAGCGAAGCGCGCAAGATCTCGACGATCTGGTCGAGCGTTTCCTGCGGGGTCATCAGCGGCGGCGCGATGCAGATCGTGTCCCCGATCGCCGGGTCCGCCGCTCCCCCCCGAAGACGCGCCAGCAGCCCCCGCTTCCGCGCCTCCTGGATCACTTTCCCTCCCAGCCCGAGCGCGGGGGCCTTCGACTTTTTGTCCGTGACGAGTTCGACCCCGCACATCATGCCGCACCCGCGGACGTCCCCCACGTTCGGGAGGTCGCGGAGGCCCTCCAGCCCGGCGAGCAACCGACGACCCATCGGCCCGGCACGCTCGACCAACCCTTCGTTTTCAAGAATGTCCAAGTTGCGGAGGGCTACGGCGCAGCAGGTCGGGTGGCCGGAATAGGTGGCAGCGTGCATGAACTTCTTGTCGGCAGGAGCCTCGAGCAATGCATCGTGGACCGCCTTCGAGGCCAGGACGCCGCCGAGGGGGAGGTAGGCGCTCGTGACCCCCTTCGCGAACGAGACCAGATCCGGCTGCACGCCCCAGTGCCCCAGCGCAAACCACTTGCCGGTCCGGCCGAACCCCGTGATGACCTCGTCGGCAATGAACAACACCCCGTGCCGGTCACAAATCTCGCGAACACGCGGGAAGTAGGTGGGGGGAGGCACGATCACCCCTCCGGCCCCCATCACCGGCTCGGCGATGAACGCCGCGACCGTATCCGGCCCTTCCCGGAGGATCGCCTGTTCGAGCGTATCCGCCGCCTGCACCCCGACGTCCCCCCCGGTGGGCCAGCGGTACGCGTAGGGAGCGGGAACCTGCAAGAATTCCGGCGCGAGCGGACCGAACATCTTGTGGTACGCCGCCATGCCCGTGGCGCTCATCGCCCCCAGCGTCAGCCCGTGGTAGGCGTGGACCCGAGAGATGATCTTTACCTTGGTCGGCCGACCCCGCACCTTCCAGTAATACCGCGCCATCTTGAAGGCCGATTCGTTCGACTCGGCCCCGCTGGTGGTGAGATAGACGCCGGACGTGTTGGGGTACGCGATCTTGACCAACCGCTCCGCGAGACGGATCGCCGGGATGTTCGATGTCCCCACGTAGGTCGAGACGAATGCGAGCTGTTCCATTTGCTCCGCGGCGGCCTGCGCCAGTTCCGCCCGTCCGTGCCCGGCGTTGACGTTCCACAAACACGACAACCCGTCGATGTACTCTGTGCCCTCGGCGTCCGTGAGGATCGCCCCGCGCCCTTTGACCATGACGATGGGGTGCTGGTGGTCCTGGGGGTGGTGGAGCGGGTGGATCAAGTGCTGCTGATCCTCTCGAACGAGCACATCCAGGGCTTCCATCGTCGCACCATCCTTCGCTTTGCCGTCTCGCACAACCGGCGAGATCATCTTCGAACACTCTTCGGCCCCCCGACAGCATCATCCTGTCGGGCCGAAGGGAGTCCCGGGGACCGTAGGGAACACACCACCCGCAGCGCTCACGGGTTCCCGGAAAGTGGTCACCCTCTCGGCGAACCCAAAGTCGCTGGTCCGTACAGAAGGAGGATTCGCTCGACGTCCGATGGTGCCACAAGACCCCTGGGAGATGGCCCTTCAGCAGTTCGATCTCGCCGCCGGCCGTTTGTCGCTCAAACGCGGGATCCGCGACTATCTCGTGCACCCCCACCGTGAGCTCGTGGTTAACTTCCCCGTCGAAATGGACGACGGTTCGGTTCAGCTCTTCACCGGGTACCGCGTCCATCACAGCACCGTCCTCGGACCCACCAAAGGCGGGATCCGGTACAGCCCGGGGGTCCGCCTCAACGAGGTCAGGGCCCTGGCGATGTGGATGACCTGGAAATCCGCGTTGATGCATCTGCCGTACGGAGGAGCGAAGGGGGGGGTGGCCTGCGATCCTCGGTACCTTTCGCGCGGTGAGCTCCAGCGGCTCACCCGGCGGTACGCGACGGAGATCAGCGTGTTGATGGGCCCACAGAGCGACATCCCCGCACCCGACATCGGCACCAACGCCCAGGTGATGGCCTGGATTATGGATACCTACAGCATGCACCACGGGTTCTCGGTCCCGTCCGTGGTCACCGGCAAGCCCATCCCCATCGGCGGATCGGTCGGCCGCAGCGACGCCACCGGGCGGGGAGTTGCCATCGCAGCCCGCGAGGCGGCGCCCCTGCGGAAGATCTCCTTCGCCGGCAGCCGCGTGGCCATCCAGGGCTTCGGCAACGTCGGCGAGGCGACCGCGAGGCTGATGCACGCACAGGGGTGTCGGATCGTCGCCGTGAGCGACATCTACGGAGGCATCTACAACCCTGGAGGACTGGATCCCGTGGCCGTGACCCGGCACGCGCAAGGAACCGGCCGGGTAGCGAGGTTCCCGGGCTCGGAGGAGGTCTCCAATACCGATCTTCTCGCGCTGCCGTGTGACTTTCTGATCCCCGCCGCGATCGAAGGGCAGCTGACCAAGGAGACGGCCCCCCGGGTCACAGCCCGAATCATCGTCGAAGCCGCCAACGGGCCGACGACGCCGGAGGCGGATGCGATTTTGGCCGACCGGGACATCCTCGTCGTTCCGGACATCCTCGCCAATGCCGGCGGCGTCACCGTTTCGTACTTCGAGTGGGTGCAGGACCTGCAGTCATGGTTCTGGAGCGAGGAGGAGATCACCCAGCACCTGGAACGCATCATGACCACGACCTTTCAGCGGGTCGCCGCGCTGGCGGCGGACCAAAAAATCAGTCTCCGCACCGCAGCGCTGGTCGTCGCGGTGCAGCGCGTGGCCGATGCCTTGCTAACCCGAGGCATCTATCCGTAATCCTGCCATTCTGGTAGGAGCGGGGGGCTGATGACGGGGATAGGTGAAAGGGCAGGGGAGGGGAACCGGCCCATCCATCCCTGGAGTATACTAATGGTGCGTCAAATCGCGGACGGCTCAGGCCGTTTGCCCCCTCTGCACAACGTGCGGGACGGAGTGGCCTCAATGAGTGCCGGGTATCTAGGGACGCTCGATCGCACCGACCCCCTCTATGACGTGCTGGCGATCCGGGTTTATCCCGAGATCTCCAATCCCGTGTTCCACGTCGAACGGCTCTCTGCGCATCGCCTCGTCTTTCGTTATCGGGAGGAGCACACGAACCGGGCGGTGGTCGCGAAGTTCTTTAACATGGATGATCCGAATACGGCCAAGGTCAAGCGGATCAAGAGCGAATACCGCAACTTGATCCGGCTGCGATACTTAGGATTGAACTCGCATCCGCACTACGTCGTCAACCCTTTCTGCCGAGAGGAGCGGATCGGCCTCGCCGTCGCGGAAGAGTTCGTTCGAGGGCCGGACCTCGATCACTATCTCAAGCGCGCGGTCACGGATGATGCCGGGACGGCCCTGCGGAACGTGCTCGAACGCCTCGCCACGTTTCTTTACCTGCTGCACAGTAAGACGATCGCGACCGCCTGTGCGCCCCTCGAGGGGGTGGGGAGCTACTACCTCCGGATCGCCGACAAGCTTCTGCGTCAGGAGGTCATCACCGTCGATCATGTCTGGGAGTTCCTGACTTTGCGGGATCGATGGCTGGCAGGCCCCCGCATGGTGGCGGAGGCTGTAACGGTCCACGGAGATGCGACCCCCACCAACTTTCTATTCCCGAATAGCGAAGACGTCGTCGGCATCGATCTCGAGCGGATGAAGCAAACCGACCGCGTCTACGACATCGGCATGGTCTGTGGGGAACTGAAGCACGCGTTCCTCTGGAGAACGGGAAGCACGTGGACGTCGGAGCCGTTCATCAAGCATTTTCTAAAGAACTACTGCCACCATTTTCCGTCTCCCAACACTGCATTCCGCGAGATCACGCGACGGCTGCCGTTCTACATGGGACTCACCGAACTCCGGATCGCCCGGAACCCGTGGCTGGACTGGGCCTACCGGAAGCGCCTGGTGTGGGAAGCCCACGAGTGCCTGGCCTGGGGACTTCAGAGGTGACGTCGGGCTCGCCCCAGAGCGCCCCCGGGGTGCCGGACGGCAGGGGGGCGGTCTTCTTTGACCTCTACGGAACCCTCATCGACATTCGCACCGACGAGGAGGACCCTTCTGTCTACGCCGCGCTGGCCCAATATCTCAGCTACTTCCAAGTGGCGATCGGGGCGGAGGCGCTGCGCGAGGAATATCGGAAGAGGGTGCGAGCCCAACTGGAATGGGGCGCCGGGCAATTTCCCGAGGTCGACGTCTTCGAGATCTTCCGCAACATCCTCGCGACGTATGGAGAGAAGCAGGGGGTCCCCTCCCTCGCAGCGGGCGACGTCCCCGCGGATGTGACCACTCTGGTGCACACCACCGCCATTCTCTTCCGTTCGCTGACCCGCCGGCACTTTGCCGTCTTCCCCGACGTCCACCCCGTGCTCACGCGACTGCAGACAAGGTACCGTTTGGGGCTCATCTCGGACGCTCAGTGGGTGTTTACGGAACCGGAGCTTGAGATGTCGGGCCTCGACCGGTTCTTCCCCGTACGGATCCTGTCGTCACGAATCGGCGTGAGGAAACCCGACCCTCGGATCTTCACCGCCGCGACGCGCGCGCTCGGCGTGCCCACCCAAACGGCCGTCTACATCGGGGATAATCCGCCCCGCGATCTCGTTGGGGCGCACAATGCGGGGATGAAGTGCTTCCTCTTTCGCGGGGGGGAGGCGGAATATAACGGCCTCAAACCCGACGCCTCTTTCCAGAGTTACGGTGACCTCGAGGCTGCGCTTGACCGTCATTTCAACGATCACGCCTCCCCCTAGGGGGTGGGGGCTGCGGCGCCGGCGCACCATCGCCTGAGGCCGTACAGCGCCGGAAGCTAGCGGAACCCTCACCGGCGGCTCGCGAGACCCTTAGATCACATAACGGGGCTTATGCAAACAAAAATGGCCCGTTTGCGGGCCGCGACCAGATGGGTCATGGCGGTGGCGCGCCCGTTTGGAGCGCGCGCGGTGAGGAAATGCGAGAACCGCGGGGATGGCCCCGCGGCTCCCGCTCCGATCTCAATATTCAGTAGCTAATGCGGGTGGGTCGCATCCCACTGAAGCGCCTGGTCCAGGTCGGCCTTTGCCTGCCGCATCTCCGCGATCGCCTTCACGCGGTACCCATCGTAGTCGTGCTGGTCCCCCTGGAGCTGGTCGATCAACCGGCTGAGCCCCGTATCGATCCGCTGGAGGTTGCGCGCGCTACCCACTTCCCCGCGTTGGTAGTTCGGAGGCGGAGTGGTTTGCGCGAACCCCCCTGACGCCGCGAGCATCACGGCTACGCCGGCGGCCGCGGTGAAACCCAGGATCCGTTTTCCATTCATCGTTGGCCTCCTCCCATACTTGGGTGAGATGGTCCTGATAGCGCGTGGGTGGGCCGGGAAAGTTCCCGTGGCTGGGAAAGGTTGGCCAAAACTTTGATGGAGTTTCGCGAACCGAAGTCAGACCCAGGCGGTGGTATCTACTGCAACGCTCGAGTTAAGGCGGCGGCCGATCACTATTCGCGGGGTTTCCGAGATCCTCGGATACAATCACCCTGAAATGTTCAGGCGGCCGGGATTTCGACTACCGGCCGCCTGAAGATTGTGTTCAAAAAGGCTGCACTAAATAATTTAGAACGTGGATCCACCGCTCGACGATCCATCGCTCGACAACGTAATCCATACGCTGTCGGTGCCGCTCAGAGGACTCTGCAGTCCGGTCATCGTAATCGTCACGTTAGTCGCTGCGCCAGTGATCGCTGGGGTGTTCCAGTACGAACCACCCGGCATAGCGAGCCCAAGCGACCCCCCCGTGCTATCGAACGTATTGTATTGCTGATAGTAGGCCCATTCCAGTGTCTTCGTTTCCTGGAGAATATTGTCTGCCTCAGCCTTGTACGCCTTCTTCCTGGCGGCCAGGTAGCGGGGAACCGCAAGTGCAATTAAAATGCCCAAAATCGCCAACACCACCACAAGTTCGATAAGTGTGAAACCGGATTGGTCATGCATGGATCGCGAAAGCCACGAGAACATTTCCTAAAACACCCCCCTATTGTTATTATGGAGGCCACCGACATATATAGCGCCCCCGAAATAGCTTCAAGATGTTAAATATGCCCCTGCGCTAGGAAAATTAGACGGAAGCGGGGTTCCAGAAGACCCCAGGCGGCAACCGACACGTCGGGGGGAAGAGAAAGGAGGGAATAATCCCCCCACAACCTTCCAGAAAAACATCCCACAGCTTCCCATACATCCCGCCGGCGATAACCAACATGGCAGATACGTGAGAAACCCGCAGATGGCGCCCGGGTCCTAATATTTGCGGCCAAGGTGATCGGCCGAGCCGTTCTCCAACGTGAGTGTGAGGCGAATCGTTGTCCCGGTGGCCGTTTCCGTTCTTCGTTGGCCTCCTTCCCATACTTGGGTGAGATGGTCCTGATAGCGCGCGGGTGGGCCGGGAAAGTTCCCGCGGCCGAAACTCGATGGAGATTCTTGAACCGAGAGAACTACCGGAGCGTGTCGAGTTGTGGGGCTCGAATGGGGTGGTCGTCGAATCGATGTTCGCGGTACCAATCAATCGTACGGCGAAGACCTTCTTCAAAGAGCGTGTTCGCGGAGAACCCCAACAATCGTTTCGCTTCGCTGATGTTCAAAGCTCGTCTTGGCTGGCCATCCGGCTTGGTGGCATCCCAAACTACTTCACCCTCGAAACCTGTCAGGCGGACGATGATTGCGACCAAATCACGAATTCGAATCTCCATCCCAGAACCCAGGTTCACCGGAGCACTACTGTCGTATCGCTCGGCAGCAACCACAATCCCTTCGGCCGCGTCAGCGACGTACAAGAATTCTCGTGTTGCCTCCCCTGTACCCCAAACGGTGATGTGCGCATCACCATTCGCCTTTGCGTCCAGACACTTGCGAATGAGTGCCGGAATGACATGCGAGGTTTCAAGGTCGAAATCGTCCCTCGGGCCGTAGAGGTTTACTGGGATAAGAAAGATCGAGTTGAAGCCGTATTGCTGGCGATAGGCTTGTGATTGCACCCCCAACATCTTCTTCGCGATCCCATAAGGTGCGTTGGTCTCTTCAGGGTAACCATTCCAAAAGTCTTTCTCTTGGAAGGGCACCGGAGTGAACTTCGGATACGAGCATACCGTGCCGATGGCCACGAACTTGTTGACCCCAGCCTTCCAGGATGCGTCAAGAAGCTGAACACCCATCATGAGGTTGTCGTAGAAGAACTCAGCGGGGCGGGCGCGGTTCGCTCCGATGCCGCCGACGTGCGCCGCTAGGTGGATCACCATATTGGGACGAGTCTCACGGAGCATTCTGACCACATCACCGGCATCCCGAAGATCGTACTCGCTCCGCCGGGGCACGATCACCTGAGCGGCCCCCCGCTCGCGAAGCTTCTCGACTACGTACGACCCGAGAAATCCGCCGCCGCCGGTCACAACAACTCGGGCCTCGCCCCAGGATCTCATTAAGTGCAGCTCCCCTACCAAACCGCTTCCAAGTTGGATTCTAAAGCGGCGGGGGTCTGGGCATTCCACCGGTGCCACCCAAACCTCTTTTCCTCGAGAACCTTGCGCCCTTCTCCCGGCGGTTCCAGCCCGAGTCTCGCGACATCATGGTCGACCATTATCCTCACGAGTTCGCCGAAACTCACCCGCGGTTCCCAGCCGAACTCGTGGTTCGCTTTTGAGGCGTCGGCCCGGAGCACCGGTATATCCAATGGCCGAAAATACCGCGGGTCGGCGGTCACGTACTCGCGCCAATCCAGACCCACATAGGCGAACGCTTCTTCTAGAAAATCACGAACCGAATGGGTTTCGCCTGTTCCGATGACAAAATCGTCGGCCCGATCTTGCTGCAAAATCTTCCAGATCGCTTCCACATATTCCGGCGCATACCCCCAGTCACGCTTGGCATCTAAGTTCCCAAGGAAGAGCCGGTTTTGCCTCCCAGCCAGAACCGCCGCCACAGCACGGGTAATCTTGCGGGTGACGAATGTTTCGCCTCGACGGGGGCTCTCATGGTTAAAGAGTATCCCACTGCTAGCGAAAATCCCGTAACTTTCCCGGTAGGTGACCGTTATCCAGTGGGCATACACTTTAGCAGCCGCATATGGACTTCTCGGTTGCAACGAGGTCCTCTCGTTTTGCGGTGCAGGGGCATCTCCAAACATCTCGCTACTGGACGCTTGGTAGAACCTAGTCCGCACCCCGCTCCGGCGGATTGCCTCGAGGATACGGGCCGTTCCCAGGCCAGTAATATCGCCCGTGTACTCTGGCATTTCAAAGCTCACTTTGACGTGGCTCTGTGCGCCAAGATGGTACACTTCATCTGGCCGTACGTTATAGATGATGTTAGCCAATTGCTCCAGGTTGGCTAGATCCCCATAGTAAAGAAAGAGTCGAGCCCCGGGGTCGTGTGGATCCTGATAGATATGCTCGATCCGGTACGTATTGAATGTGGAGGCACGCCGAATGAGGCCGTGGACCTCATACCCCTTGGCGAGAAGAAGCTCTGCAAGATACGAGCCATCTTGCCCGGAAATGCCTGTGATAAGCGCCCGATTCATTGGGTCACCGCCCAACCAGTCATTACCATTGTGTGGTTCCCATTTCTGAGTACCATAGGACCTCTTAATTCCTGGGGAAAAGGGTTGGGGAGGAATTTCCGCGCTGGGATGAGCAGTCCGAGTTCTTTTGAAAACTTCGTTGATAACTGTCGTTCCAGTCCTTAGAGGTGATCAGACGAGGTGTGCTCAAGCGTGAGCATGAGGCGAATTGTCGTCCCGTCGGCGGTGGTATCTACACTCATGTCGTCCATCAGCGTCCGCATCAACCGAAGACCGTACCCCTGCCGCCCAGGCCGCCGCGGTCGCCAGCGACCACGATCTTCTACCTCGACGACGAGCCGAGCATCATCGCACCTGACGCGCAGGTGGATCGTCCCGGGATCGGAGGCATAAGCATGTTCGATGGCATTGCTCATCGCCTCTCCCACGGCCACCTGCAACTCCTCGGACTTGTCCGGATCGATCCCGAGATCGCGGGCGACCCCCCGCAACGATCGGCGAATCCCCTGCAGGACTGAGGGGTCGGCGGGAACCGTGAGGTCGAGCATCACAGGGCTCAAGGTACGCCGACCAATCTGCGGAGCCCGATCGAGGACCACGTCAGAAGACCACCGGCCGTAGGGTAAGCGCCGTCGACGACTCCGCAGGAAGCCCGCACACCATGTAGAAACACGCCCCAAGCGACGCTACCAACGCTTTCTTCGGTTTTCCCTATAGTTACCCAGGAACGGCGCTTCCCAAACGCTCAGGGACGCGGGGAGCGAGCCGTGGAGGTGGCGGAAAGCACCATGGGATTGGGACGGCACGGTGTTTGGATCATCCCGGCTGACGGAAGCCGACGCGGAGTACGAAGAGGCCAGACGGTTGGGCCGCCTCCTGGTTCAGGCGGGCTACACGGTGTGCTCGGGGGGGTACGGGGGGGCGATGGAGGCCACCAGCCGCGGCGCCGCTGAGGCCGGCGGGACGGCGATCGGCATCACGGTGACCCTTTGGGCCGAGCGGCTCAAGGCAAATCCTTGGCTGACCAAGGAGATCCCCGCCCCGCATCTCTTCGAGCGGCTGCAGTACCTGATGGAGAGCGACGCCTACGTCGCGCTACCCGGCGGGCCGGGGACGCTGGGAGAAGTGGCCCTGGCCTGGAATCTCTTCCAGACGGAGTCGATCCCCCTCCGCCCCCTGGTGCTCGTCGGCCCGAAGTGGCGCGATTTGGTCCGGTCCTTCGAGACGGGGCTTCGGGTGGAACCCCGCGATTTGGCCCTGCTCCGCTTTGCGGAAACCGTCGAGGACGTCCTCCCCCTGCTCCCCGGCCACCCGTCCGTCCTGCCCCGATGACTCTAGAGCGGTACGGGTCTCATCCCGATTGCGCGTGGGCAAGGGCAGTTGCACAACGTCTCACATGTTGACGGCAAAATCCAGCCGGTAGCGCTCCAGAGGCATCACCCCCGCCGCCTTGGCCCCATCAATCGGCAGCCCGATCCCCGTGATGAACGCGCTTTCGTCGGACGCCAGAAACAGCGCCGCGGACGCCACCTCGTCGGCAGAGGCGTACCGGGCGGCCGGGCATGTCGCCAGAACGGCGGGGAGCCTCTCCCGACGCTGCTCCGGCGTCTCGACCCCGAGCCATAACATCGGGGTATCAATCGGTCCCGGACAGAGGGCGTTGACGCGAATATTGAGGTGCGCATAACTGACCGCCAGCGCCTTGGTCAAGCCCATCACCGCATGCTTCGAGGCGCAGTACACGGGATCGCTCGCCCGTCCGATCAGCCCGCCGTTGGACGACATATTGATGATCGATCCGCCGCCGCGCTTCAGCAGGAACGGCAGGGCGGCCTTGCAGCCGAAATACAGGCCTTTGACGTTCACCGCGAACACGCGGTCAAACTCGCCCTCGGTCACTTCTGTGATGGGCTTGGGCAGCCCCACCCCGGCGTTGTTGAACATGATATCAAGGCCGCCCCAGCGTTCGACCGCCGCGCGGATCAGCGCGTCCACGCGCCCGCCCGCGGTGACATCGATGACCATCGAGAACGCGTCGCCGCCGCCGATCTCCCTCACCGTTGAGGTGGCATCCGCGAGATCCCCGACCGCCACCTTCGCCCCCTCGCGCGCGAACAGGCGCGCCGCCGCCGCCCCGATCCCCGACGCCCCACCCGTGATCACCGCAACTTTGTTGCGCAAGCGCATCTGTCCCCTCCTCTGCCTCTGTCGATGTCCACGCCACGCTGCGTCGTCGTTGGAGAAAGGGGCGCCCCGGCGAAGAAGCGGTGATCGCGCCGCCGGGCCGATCAGTCCGCGGTGGACTCCACCCGCCGCATCGCCGGCTCCGGATATCGCGCGCCGGCCGCCGCGCCCAACGGGAACAGCTCGTCGATCCTGGCTAATTCCTCGGATGTCAACCTGAGTTCAGCGGCCGCCAAGTTCTCCTCCACACGGGCCGACCGCCGGGTGCCGAACAACGGTACGATGTCGTCGCCGCGGTGCAAGAGCCAGGCCAGCGCGAGCTGGGCCGGGGTCACCCCCCGTGCGGCCGCCAGCCGCCGCAGATGTCCGGCGAGCGGCAGGTTGCGGTGGAAGTTCTCGGATTGAAAGCGCGGGTGATCGCGGCGCCGGTCTCCCTTCGCCAGATCTTCGGGTGCCCGGAGCGCTCCCCCCAGAAACCCACGTCCCAGCGGGCTGTAGGCGACGAACCCCATCTTGAGGGCGCGAACGGTGGGGAGGACGGTGGACTCCACGTCCCGGGTCCAGAGCGAATACTCGCTCTGCAGCACCGTGATCGGGTGGACGGCGTACGCTCGGCGGATGGTGGCGGGGGCGGCCTCGGAGAGACCGAGGAACCGCGCCTTTCCAGCGGCAACAAGCTCCGCCATCGCCCCGACGGTCTCTTCGATCGGCGTGGTGGGATCGACCCGGTGGAGGTAATAGAGATCGATGGTCTCGACATTCAGGCGGCGAAGGCTGGCGTCGATCGCCCGACGAACGTAATCGACGCGGCCTCTGCCCACCTCGAGCCCGCCGCCAAACTTAGTCGCCAGGACCACCCGGTCCCGGCGACCGTGGATGGCCCGACCGACCAGCTTCTCGTTGTGACCGTCTGCACCGTAGGCCTCGGCGGTGTCGATCAGCGAGATGCCGAGATCGATCGCGCGCTGGATGGTCGCGACCGCCTCGGCCTCATCGACGGGCCCGTAGATGCCCGACATCGACATCGTCCCGAGTCCCAACGCCGACACCTGTGGCCCACCGGCTCCAAGCGTGCGGGTACGCATCAGCCCCCCCTTCCCTTCACGCGCGCACGTCCCTCCCCCTCGGCCCCCCGCCCTATCGGCCGCCCCACGCGGCGGGGGACCAGACACTGCGCGAGGTGGTCGGCAAGAACACGGTCATCACGTCCACGTGACCGTCGCGATCCCCGCCTTCGCGGATGTAGAAGGCGATCCCCTGGGCGTCGTAGACGAAAATCGTAAATCTCGATGCGCGGAGGACACGATCGGGCTGGTACCCGAACACCCGCTTCACGTCCGCGCCCCCGTCGGCGAACCCTACTGCCTCCCCTCCCCTTCCCTGCACGGTGTAGCCCGATCCGGGGCAGGCCTTTCCGACGTCGAACCATACATCCAGTGCCAGCAGATTGCCCTGGGGTGTATATCGGGCGCCCAGGCAGCGGTCTTCCCACCGTTGGATGTAAATCCGCGTGTTGGACGGATCCTTGAGCTCGTCGGCGGGTTGGCCCATGATCCGCTGAACCGTCTCCACGTTCGCGGTGATCGGCACGCCGCCGGCGGCGACCCCCGGCGTCATCCCGCCGGCGGCATGGGTTCGGCCCACCGCCACGACCAGCACCGCCGCGGCGATCGCCAGCACGGTTGCGGCTGAGCGGGCGACGCGCCTCACCGGCCGGCCTCCGGACGCGGGGAATTTCCTCCACCCGCCATCAGGACCTCCGAGTAGGAGATCGGGGTCGGGAAGAGCTTCCACGGGTTCATGATCCCCTCGGGATCGCACACCGCCTTGATCCGCCGCATCGCCTCGAGATCCGCCGCGGCGAAGATCCAGTGCATATAGTTGGTCTTCTCGAAACCGATCCCGTGCTCTCCCGAGATCGTTCCTCCCGCCTCGACGCATAGGCGCAGCATCTCCTCCCCGGCGCGGATGACGCGCTCGGTCTCCCCCGGGATTCGCGCATCGAACACGATCAGCGGATGAATATTCCCGTCGCCGGCATGGAACATGTTGACGAGGGTCAGCTTGTCCCGTTCGGCGATCTCCTGCACTTGGCGCATGATCTGGGGGAGCCTCGAGCGGGGAACGGCGGCATCGTGCAGATAGTAGTTGATCGCGATGCGGCCGAGCGTCCCGAACGCCGCCTTCCGCCCCAGCCACAAGGCCTGACGCTCTTCCTCCGAGCGCGCAAGGCGCACCTCCGACGCGCCGTGGCGGCGACAGACCTCGTCCACGATGCGCCCGAGCCTCGGCAGCGTCTCGCGAAGACCCTCCACCTCGACGAGGAGCACGGCCTCGGCGTCCAGCGGATACCCAGCGTGCACGAACGGCTCGATCACCTGGATGGCGTTGCGGTCCATCATTTCGAGTGCGACGGGTCCCACGCCCCGGCCGATGATCTCCGTCACCGCCTCGCTCGCCCGATCGAGATCCGCGAAGATCGCCAGGAGCGTCGTCAGCGCCTCCCGCTTACGGAGCAGCTGCACCCAGATGCGGGTCACGATCCCGAGCGTTCCCTCCGACCCCACGATCAGCCCGGTCAGGTCAAGGCCGGCTCCGTCGGGGCCGCGCGCTCCCACCCGAACCAGGTCCCCGGTCGGCAGCGCGACTTCCAGTCCCAGCACATGGTTCGTGGTCACCCCGTAGGCGATCGTGTGCGGCCCGCCGGAGTTGTGCCCGACGTTTCCCCCGATGCTGCTCGCGTACTGGCTGCTGGGATCCGGGGCATAGAAGTACCCCCGATCGGCCACCGCCCGCGTGATGTCGATGTTGGTGACGCCGGGTTCCACTACGGCGACCCGGTTATCGAGATCGATCTCCAGGATCCGGTTCATCCGGGTCATGACCACTACCACGCCGCCGATGATGGGGAGCGCCCCGGCCGCCACCCCCGTCCCGGCCCCCCGCGGGATCACGGGAACCCGATGCCGGGCCGCCACCCGAAGGACCCCAGCCACCTCCTCTGCGGATCCGGGCAGCACGGCGAGATCGGGCACCGCGGTGATGTTTGACGCGTCGTATTCGTAGGCCAGAAGATCCCCGAGCTCGGAGAACACGTTCGCCCCGCCGACGACCTCGCCCAGCTCACGCAGGAGGTCCGGCCGGGAGGCCAGGCGCACGCGGGCGCCGGCAAGGTCCATCAGGCGATCTGCGGCAGGGAGGTGTTCCGCGCGGCGATCCCCCGAGCGAGATCGACCGCCTCGGTGACCCCGCCCCGCTGGAGAAGGCTCGCCGCGACCGCGGACCGGAACTCGGTGGCGCGGCGGACCGCGACCGACCGCGACCGGCGGGGCAGCTCGGCAGAGCGTTCCGCAAGGGACGGAAGCGAAACGGACGCGCTCCCGCGCATCCCCCCCGTCGCCCGCACCCCGTCCGGCAGGTGCCGATCGATGCCGCGCTGGGGACCGATCACGGCCGCGGTCCGCCTGGCTCACCGCCCAAAAGATGCGAGGCGTGGGCCACGCAGCGGAGATCGTGTGGGGGGAGGATCACGCGGCCTCGACGACGGCCGCGATGCCCTGGCCTCCGCCGATGCAGAGGGTGGCCAGCCCGTACCGCTCTCCCCGGTGGCGGAGTTCGTAGAGCAGGGTCAGCAGCAGCCGGGCACCGCTGGCCCCAATCGGATGGCCGAGGGCGATCGCCCCGCCGTTTGGATTCACGCGTTCCCGATCCAGGCCCAGCTCCCTCTCGACCGCCAGGTACTGGGCAGCGAACGCCTCGTTGACCTCAATGACCCCGAGTTGGGCGAGGGTCAGTTCGGCGCGCGCCAACGCCTCTCGGGTGGCCGGGGCCGGGCCGATGCCCATGATCTCCGGCGGGACCCCGACCACCGCCCAGGACCGCAGCCGTCCGAGCGGCCGGAGTCCCTCGCGCGCCGCGAACCGATCCGTGGTCAGGATCACCGCCGCCGCGCCATCGTTTATCCCACTGCTGTTGCCGGCCGTGACTGTCCCGCGCTCCCGAAACCGCGCGGAAAGATGCCGCAGCTGCTCGACCGTCGTTTCGGGGCGGATGTGCTCATCCTCCGCCACCGCGGAGGGACCCCGGCGCCCTGCGGGGATCTCTACCGGCACGATCTCCTCCGCGAACCTCCCGGCGGCGCGCGCACGGGCGGCGCGGGCGTGGCTCCGAGCGGCGAAGGCGTCCTGTTCATCGCGGGTCACCTGGTACTTTTCCGCCAAATTCTCCGCGGTCTCCGCCATCCCGAGCCCGCAGGCGGAATCGGTCAGGGCCGCCCACAGGGTGTCTTCAAGCACCCCCGGGCCCAGCGGCAGTCCCTCGCGCGCACCCCGGACGACGAACGGCGCCTGGCTCATGTTTTCACATCCGCCGGCGAGCACCGCTTCCGCTTCCCCCGCCTGGATCAGGCGGGCGCCGGTCACCGCGGCTTCGAGCCCCGACCCGCACAATCGATTGACCGTGATCGCGGGGCAGTCGATGCGCACGCCGACCCCCAGCCCCACGTGTCGAGCCAGGTAGACCGCGTCGGCGCTCGACTGCACGACGTTGCCGAACACCACGTGGTCAATCGCCTCCCGGGCGACCCGAGCGCGGGCGAGCGCCCCCCCCGCGGCCGCAACGCCCAACTGCGTCGCGGTGACTCCGCGCAGGCCCCCCCCGAAACGCCCAAACGCGGTCCGCGCTCCATCAATGATCACGACGTCGCCCATCCACGTGCCTCCACCCAGGGCCGCCCGCAACTTCCCGGTTCTTCCGTAGGAGGCGGGGAACTCCTCCTGCGACCGAGAATCCATTGCCGGCCGACCGGACCGTCACGCCGCACCGGCATGCCCAGAGGGAGGCGGATCCATGATCACGTTCGACCACGTCGCGGTTGCCGTCCACCGCATCGGCGACGCGATGGCGCTGTTTCGAGATCTGTTGGGGGGCGTCCCCGCCGAGCGGGGCATCGGCACGGGGTTCACCTTTCAGCAGTTGACCTTTCCCGCCGGGACCGTGGAACTGCTGGAACCCAGAGGCGCCGACAGCTTCCTCCACCGATTCCTCCACACGCGCGGCGAAGGCTTGCACCACATCACCTTCAAGGTCCAGGATCTCCCGCGATGGGCGGAACGACTGCGGGACGCCGGGTATCGGGTCGTGGGCGAGAACTATGACAACCCCGAATGGCGGGAGGCGTTCGTGCATCCGAAGAGCGGCCACGGGGTCCTCATCCAGTTGGCGGAGACGCTGCCGCCCGAGCGGGGACGATAGCGCCGGCCGGGGTGCTAGGGGGCTTTCGTCACCCCCGACTCCAGGGCGACGCCCACCGGTTCCAAGATGCGGACGATCATGTTGTAGTAGGCCACGACCTGCACGAGCTCCATGATCTGCCGGGTGGTGAGGAACTTGCGAAGCGCGTCGAACGTCTCCTCCCCCACCCGAACGGCCCGGGTGGCCTCCTCGCTGTACCGGAGCACCGCCCGCTCCTCGGCGCTGAACTGCGGGTCGCGCGGATAGGCCTCCAGCGCTTCCAGCTTCTCCCGAGGGATGCCGAGACGCCGCGCGCTGTTCCAGTGGTGGGTGTATTCATAGCTCGCCCCGCAGATCCGCCCGACGGTGATGATCGCGAGTTCGCGGAGGGGCGCGCTCAGGCTGAGATCGTTGCGGAGGGCGCTGCTGTACCCCAGCAACCGCCTGAGGAGCAGCGGGGTATGAGCGAGGACCCGAAAGAGATTGAGCACCGACCCACGCGTCGCGACAAGGTCGTCGTAGATCTCCCGGTCCCCGGGCGGAAGGTCCTCTCGATCCAGGTACGGGACGCGCGCCATCACTGCACCTCCACCGGGATTCACAACGGCGGGGTGAATCGGCCGTCCACGGCCGTCCACCCGCCGTCGACAAAGAGCAAGGATCCGGTCACATAGCTGCCGGCGTCCGACGCCAGGAAAACGACCGGGCCGGCCATCTCATCCGCCGACGCCCATCGCCCCAGCACGGATCGATCGGCGTACGCCTGGTACCAGTCCCGATTCTGGGTGATCTGCCGGGTGAGCGGCGTCTCCACGACGCCGGGGGCCACGGCGTTGACCCGGACGCCCTTGGGACCGAGTTCGGCGGCCAGCGTCCTGACGAGTTGCACGGTGCCGGCCTTGGTCGCGGAGTATACGCTCTGCCCGGGCTCGACCACCAGGGCGCGAATCGAAGCGAAGGCGATGATACTCCCGCGCCCCTGCCCGGCCATGAATCGCCCGGCTTCGCGCAGCACGAAGAACGTCCCCTTCAGATTGACCGTGAGCACGCGATCCAGGTCCTCGGCGGTGTAGTCGAGTATCGGTTTGCGCACGTTGATCGACGGCGTGGATACGACGACGTCGAGCGATCCGTGGCGGGACCCGACCTCGGTCACCAGGGCACGAACTCGGGCTTCGTCCACGATGTCCACGGCGCGGGGCTCCGCGCGGCCCCCGGCGGCGCCGATCAGGCCGACGGTCTCCCGCGCGCTCGCCTCGTTGAGGTCGGCGCAGACGACCAGCGCCCCGTGGGCCGCCAGCGCTCGAGCGGCGGACTGCCCGATCCCCGATCCCCCTCCGATCACGAGGGCCACCTTGCCGTCCAATCGAAACAGCCGGGCGTAGTCCACGGCTCCCCTCCCCTATCCTCATCCGGGCCCCGCCCCGGACATCCGGGGGCGGCGCTGCCCTCACCTCAACGCCGAGGCCCGGGATCTCCCGCGGAGCCGTCGGTCGGTGCCCCCGAGAAGTCCAGGACCGCCGCCCCCTGCAGCTCGCCTCGCTTCAGAGCACCAAGAGCGCGGTTCGCCCCCTGCGGCGCCACCCGCGTCACGGTGACGTGCAACGACAGTTCCGCGGCGATCGCGAGGAACTCCTCCGCGTCCGCCCGGGTGGCATTGGCCACGCTGCGCACGGTCCGCTCCCAGTAGAGGCGGGCGTACGGAAACTCCGGGATCCGGTCGAGGTGGATAGCGTTGACCGCAAGCGTCCCCCCTCGGCGCAGGTGCCTGAGCGCCCCCACGACCACTTCCCCGGAAGGGGCGAAGACGACGCCGCGATCGACCTCGGCGGGCGCCGCCTCATCGAGCCCCCCGGCCCAGGCGGCCCCGAGTGCTCGGGCGAGCGTGCGGTGCGCGGCGCTTCTGGTAAACACGTGAACCTCGCACCCCCAGTGGCGCGCCACCTGGATGGCAAGGTGAGCGGAGGCGCCGAACCCGAACAGTCCCACGCGCTCCCCCCCGCGGACGTCGGCCAGCCGGAGCGACCGGTATCCGATGATCCCCGCGCAGAGGAGCGGAGCGGCCTCCAGATCGTCGTAGGCCGCCGGCAGCGGGTAGGCGAACCGGGCGTCGGCGACCATCGCCTCGGCGTAGCCGCCCGGAACATCGTAACCGGTGAAGCGGGCCTGCTCGCAGAGGTTCTCCCGACCCTCTCGACAGCGGGCGCAGGTCCCGCACGCTCCGGCGAGCCAGGCGATCCCCACCCGGTCCCCCACACGCCACCGCTCCACCCCCCGCGTCACCGCGTCGACCGTGCCGACCACCTGGTGGCCGACGACGACCGGCAGCACCGGAGGGGTGATGTCGCCTTCGACGATGTGGAGGTCGGTGTGGCAGACGCCGCAGGCCCGCACCCGGACGCGGATCTGCCCGGGACCGGGCACCGGTGTGGGTACCTCGGTCAGTTCGAGCGGCGACGGCTTCGCCGCGAGAGGCGCCGGCGATCGCAAGAGGAGGGCCTCCATCGAACACTCCGTGGCGACACAGGATTTCCTGTTCTTGGGATGCAAGTACTCCCCCGCGCACCCCAACGCCTTCCCAGAGGAGAGCAGCCGTGCCCGACACCCAAACGGTCGAAGCCGCGCTCGTCGAGACCTACACCAAGGCCAACCCGCTGTCCAGGGCCGCGCACGAACGCGCCGACGGCTTGTTGCCGGGCGCCGTGACCCACGACAGCCGGTCGTTTCTTCCGTTCCTCCCGTACATCGCGCGCGCCAGCGGCGCCCATAAATGGGACCTGGACGGGCACGATTACGTCGACTACGCGATGGGGCACGGCGCGCTGATCCTGGGGCACGCCCATCCCACATTGGTGGAGGCCGTTCACCGGCAGATCACCCTCGGAACGCACCCGGGGGCCAATCACCTGGGGGAGATCGAGTGGGCGGAGCGCGTCCGCGCGCTGGTTCCGGGCGCCGAAATGGTGCGCTTCACAAGTTCCGGCACCGAGGCCACCCTGCTCGCCCTGCGGCTGGCCCGCGCGGCGACGGGAAGGAGGAAGCTCGTGAAGTTCCAGGGGCACTTTCACGGATGGCACGATGCCGTGAGCCCCGGCCAAGCGCCCCCCTTCACCGACCGGCCGCCCGGGATCACCCCGGCCACCGCGAGCGAAACGGTCGTCCTGCCGGTCGATCTGGACGCCGTCGGGAAAACCTTGGCTGCGGATCCCGATATCGCCGCCGTGATCATCGAGCCGAGCGGCGCGTCCGCGGGAGCGGTGCCCCTCCCTCGCGGTTTCCTCCAGAACCTCCGCGCGCTCACCACCGCGCGGGGGGTGTGCCTGGTCATGGATGAGGTGATCACCGGATTCCGCTGGTCTCCGGGAGGCGCCCAACGGGCGTACGGCGTCACGGCGGACCTGGTAACGCTGGCCAAGATCCTCGCCGGCGGCCTCCCCGGAGGAGCCGTGGCCGGACGGCGCGATCTGCTTGCGGCGATCGGCGCCGCTCCATCAACCGGCCGCCGGGTCCGTCATCCCGGCACGTTCAACGCCAACCCGCTGTCGGCCGCCTCCGGCATCGCCTGCCTCGATGTGATCCGCGACGGACGGGTCCACACCCAGGTCGACGCGATGACGGCCCGCCTCCTCCGCGAGCTGAACGCGCGCCTGGCCAAGCGCGGGGTGCGGGGCGTGGCCTACGGAGAGGCCTCAAGGTTCCACCTGGCGTTTGATCAGCGGCTGACCCCCGGGGATCCAGCATCGCTTCGACATATCCCGGCCGACGACCTCAAGCAGCAACGGCAGACCCCCATGACGACCAGCCTGGCATTGGCCCTGCTCCTCCACGGGGTGCATTTCATGGGCACCGGGGGCTTCGTGAGTGTCGCGCACACGGATGCGGACATCGATCGGACCGTGGACGGTTTGGACGCCGCGCTTGAGCAGGTGGAGGCGATCGCCCCCCGGTAGGGAGCCTATTGGCTGGGAAGGGGAAACCAGGACAGCCGGGTCCAGCGGAGGTAGCGGTCGGAGAGGAGCTCCAGCGACTTCCGCGCCAACGGAAACTCGTCGGCGAGCGTCGCGAGCACCCGCCCCTCCGGCCGTCCCTCCGGTTTCGCCGCCAGTCGATAGAACCGCCGTCCGTGTTCTTCGTAGGTTTCCACGGTGCGGGGAATGGCCTGCCCGCGATGGAGCGCCGGGCCGCCGTGGCGCGGCGATCGGAGGTAGTCGGGGAACATCCCGCTCGTAAACAACGCGATGTCTGCGACCCGCTTGAAGATCGGGCGGGCCTCGTCCTGGCCGACCAGCGCCGCCAACGCGATCATGTCATCGATGTTCAGGGTGTTGAAGCGGCGGCGGCGGTACCCCTCCCCCTGTTTGACAAAAACGGTCACCGTCTCGGCCCGGATGAACGACGTGAGCATGCCGACGAGGTACCCCCAGATCCCCGGCTCGGCGATGAAGCGACGGACGCGGGGAGCGTCGAACACCGCCACGGTTTCCGCCGGCGTGCGCTCCAGCGTGTACGGATGCTGCTCCAGGTCTCGGATCACGCGGCGCAGGAGGACGGAGAAGACAAACGCGGGGGACACCCGCAACAGCGCCTGTTCATCGCCGAGCAGGCGGCGCACCAGCCGGTCGTCCTCGAGCATCACATCCACGAGGTCATCACGGGCGCGGAGCACGTCAAGCGACGGCATCGCCCCGTGGCGGTCGTCGCCGATGGTCTCGGCGACAAACCGAAGGTCGTTATCCGTGAGGACCGGGACGTCCATTGCCCACATTCACCTCGCCGAGCACCGCGGCGGCGATCCCAACCAGCCCGCCCGCGGGATCCTCGCCTTGACTGTATGCCAATAGGTGACCGCGGCTAGACGCCAGCACCCTTAGCACCGTGTAGATCGCCGACAATCCGCAGACGCGCCGGCGGTTGCCGTCGGCCATCACCGTTCGCCAAAACCCTTCGGCATCGCCCTCGACGACCCGGTCGAGCGCGGCAAGATCTCCCTGGCGGGCCATCGCCGCCAGCGAGTCGGCCGCCTCCGCGTCACCAAACCGCGGCCCGACGTGGCTGAGATCGACCCCGCCCACAACGATCACCGGACGCCCCAGCGCCGCGATCGCGGCCCGGAGGGCCGCGATGAACGATTCGATCTCCGGGACTCCGGCGGGACTGCCCGTCCCGCACCACCGCTCAAACCCCGAGCACAACACCGGCAGGATGGTGAATGGTCGCCCCCGGGCCACATGGTCGAGAAAGACCACCTGGAATTCGATCGAGTGCTCGGTCCGGTGCACCGGCTCATCCGCAAGCGGGTCGAACGAACACCGGGACACCACCGCGTCCAGCAGCGGCCGATCGACCTCGATCACGCGGCCCGGCGTCGCGTACCCCTTCGTCGTCAGCACGAAGGGACTGGGCGGGCCGGCGTGGGCCACCCCCAACACCACCACGCAGGCTCCGGGGGGAATCTCCCGCAGGGCGGCGTAGGCGCGACCGTACGTGGGGCCCCCGCGGTGGAAATCGATGTGCGGGGCGAGAATCCCCCGTGGGGGCCGCCCGCCGATCCCGTCGGCGGGGCCCGCTCCCCCTGCGGTCGCCCCCAGGAACTCTTCCAGGGTTGCGGCGAGGGCCCGGGGTTCGGTCGGGTAGGAGACGCCGGCGTGCGCCGGGGGGCGGTGGGGGGCCGCCCGATAGGCCCGCGCGATCTCCCCCCGTCGCTGCTCCAGGCGAGGCGTTTCCAGGAGGTAGTGGGCATCCAGGTCGCCGATGATGCGATCAAGGTCACCACGGGGGAGGATCACCCCGCCGGTCACCTGCGCGTACCCGGCCTGGACATCGATCGCTTCGCGCTGCCCATCGAGGAGAATCGCGACGAGGAAGACCGGCAGGGGGAGGAGGACGGAAGATTCCAGCAGGCCCTCGGAGTCGCGAGCGTGCACCGCCTGCCGCCCATGCCACTCACCGGCCGTAAGATCTAGGGGTCGCAACTTCGGAACCGGCATCGACCGCGGATCACCGCCTCGGAGATGATTATATCAGGGTCCGAACGGCGAGAGGAGCCCCGGGTGACGGCGCCGTATAGCGTGGGCATGGACGCTCCGCTTGCCCACCGCGTGGCCTTGGTGACCGGAGGCGGCACCGGGATTGGTCGGGCGATCGCGCTCCGCCTTGCCGACGACGGCGCGAACGTCGCGGTGAATTACAACCGGTCCCGGG
The DNA here is from genome assembly GCA_035307765.1 of bacterium. NCBI lineage: Bacteria > bacterium. Next base: position 36,310 of record DATGHU010000013.1, read on the forward strand.
AGGATGCGGAGACGACCGCCGGCGAGATCCGCGAGCGCCGCCGCGGGGGAATCGCCGTGCAGGCGGACGTCTCGCGCGACCAGGAAGTCCGGGCGATGATCGAGCGGGTGGTCCGCGAGTGGGGACGGCTGGACATCTTGGTCAACAATGCCGGGACCACCGTGTTTGTCGAGCACAAGAACCTCGATGGGCTGACCGCGGACGTCTGGGACCGCATCTTCGACCTCAACGTGAAAGGGACGTTCTACTGCATCCGTGCGGGGGCCAAGGTCATGACCGAGGGGCGGATCATCAATATCGGATCCGTCGCCGGGGTGAGCGGAGCGGGAAGTTCGATCGCCTACGCCGCCAGCAAGGGAGCCATCCACACGATGACGAAGTCCCTCGCCCGGGTGCTGGCGCCGAAGATCACCGTGAATACGATCGCCCCGGGTCTGATCGAGACCCGATGGCACGCCGGCAGGGAACCCGAAATTGCCAGAGCTGCCGAGCGGTTCCCTGCCGGGCGGATCGGTGCCCCAGCCGACATCGCACACATCACAGCCGCGCTCGCCGCATCGGACAATTTTCTCACCGGACAAATCATCGTCGTCGACGGCGGGGCCCTGCTCTAATCGCCAGGAAGATGACGCCGGAGTAGCGAACACCTGTTTGCGCCCCGGTGATTGTTGTGTTATAATCCGGGAACGTTCGCAGGCGACTGACGGGGAGTGTGGGGGGGCTGGAGTGTGGGCAAAGGGCTGACGAAGCGCCAGCGCGAGATTCTGAACTACGTCATGGATAATATGCAATTGCGCGGATACCCGCCCTCGGTCCGCGAGATCGGAGCGGCATTGGGGCTGACGAGCAGCTCGACCGTCCACAGCCACCTCACTGCCCTGGAGAAAAAGGGATTCATTCACCGCGACCCAAGCAAGCCGCGCGCGATTGAGATCTTGAAGGACGGCGCCAGCCAACCTCCCAAGCGGGTCGTTAACGTCCCCGTGTTGGGGCGCATCGCCGCGGGGCATCCGCTGTTCGCCGAAGAGAACGTTGAGGATGTCTTTCCCCTCCCCCGCGACCTCGTCCGGGAAGACGCCTCGTTCATCCTCCGCGTGCGCGGGGACAGCATGATCGAAGCGGGCATCTACGACGGCGATTACATCGTCGTGCGACAGCAGGCGACGGCCAACAACGGGGAGATCGTCGCCGCGCTCCTCGGCGAGGAGGCGACGGTCAAGCGCTTCTATCGGGAGCGCGACCACATCCGTCTCCAACCCGAGAACCACACCATGGCACCCATCCTCACCCGCGATGTCACGATCCTCGGAAAGGTCGTGGTCCTGATCCGCCGACTCCCCTAGCCGGTCGCTGACGACGGGGGCCGGCGCGCCCGCCGCGGCTACCCGCGCCCTTCCGCCAGGTACGGTCGGAACCGGTCGAGGCCGCTCGCCGGAATCTCAGCTTCCACGGCCACCCCGTCATCCCGATCGTCGCGTCGGAGCACGCGGCCGTGCGCGTAGATCTGCGCCAGCACCCGGCCGTCGGCGTACGGAATCAGGAGACTGACCCGCCGGGCGGGATCGGGCAGCCGCTGGGAGATCCGCCGCAGCAGGTTCACCAGCCCCACTCGGTGGAGCGCGGAGATCGGCACGGCATCGGGGATCTCGGCCTGGATGTCCCGCAGCACCTCGCGCGTGATGCGGTCCTGTTTGTTAATGGCGTTCACCCGCGGGGTCTCCGCGGCCCCCAACTGCACCAGGACGTCTTCCACCGCCGCCATCTGCTCCGCCCAGCGCGGATGGGCCCCGTCGATGACGTGGACGAGGAGATCGGCGTCCGCCACCTCTTCCAGCGTTGCCCGAAAGGCGGCGACGAGATCGTGCGGCAACTTCTGAATGAACCCGACGGTGTCGACCAACAGCACTGGACGGTGGTTGGGGAGCCGCGCCTTCCGCACGGTGGGGTCCAGCGTGGCGAAGAGTTTGTCCGCGGTCATCACGCCGGCCTCGGTCAGGCTGTTGAGAAGTGAGGACTTCCCGGCGTTCGTGTACCCGATCAGCGCGACCAACGGGAGCGCGGCGTCGTGGCGCACCTGCCGTTGCAAACGCCGGTGCTGCCGCATCGCCGCAATCTCGCGATTGAGATCCGTGATCCGTGCCCGGATCCGCCGCCGATCGGCCTCGAGCTTCGTCTCGCCCGGCCCCCGGGTGCCGATGCCGCCGCCCAATCGCGACAGCACCACCCCGCGCCCCGCCAGCCTGGGCAGCAGGTACGTCATCTGGGCGAGCTCGACCTGAAGCCGTCCCTCTCGGGTGCGCGCACGCTGCGCGAAGATGTCGAGCACGAGCGCCGTGCGGTCGAGGACCTTGGTATCAATCCGCCGCTCGAGATTCCGCTGTTGGGCAGGGGTCAGTTCCTCGTCAAAGATCGCCAGGTCCGCGCCCATCTCGAGGACGCGCGCCCGAATCTCCTCGACCTTCCCGCGCCCCACGAACGTCGTGGGATCGGGACGGGCCCGCCGCTGGACGATGATCCCCACCACGGACGCTCCGGCGGTCTCCGCCAGCCGCGTGAGCTCCTCGAGTGTCCCGCCGTCGTCGTCTGAAGACGTGAGCCCGACCAGCACCGCGCGCTCCGACCGCCCGTCCGCGACTTGAAAGAGAGAGGAACGCTCGCGGTCCGCTGGATGAAGCCCCCGACGAAGCTTGCGGCCTTGAGGGGTCCCCGTGGTCCGGATCGTCCTTCCCCCTACCGGATCGTCGGGGGGGCGGCCACCCTCAACCGGTCCCGGATCCGCCGGATCGCCTCCGCGAACCGGTCGTCGGACGCCGTCAGGGAGACGCGGATATAGTCGGTTCCCCGTTCGCCGTACCCCACGCCGGGTGCCACCGCGACCCCAGCATCCTCGAGCAGGTGCGCGGCGAAAGACACCGAGGTGTAGCCGGCGGGCACCGGAACCCAGAGATAGAAGGTCGCCCGCGGCATCGGCACGTCCAACCCGGCTTCGCGCAGACCCTTCACGACCGCGTTTCGCCGGGCCTCCCAGATCGCCACGCGCTCGCGGACCGGCTCTTGGGGACCGGTGAGGGCCGCCACGCCCGCGGCCTGAATCGCCGCGAACTGCCCGCTGTCGATGTTGGTCTTGAGCGTGCCCAAGGCCCCGAGCGCGTCGGCGTTCCCGACGGCAAACCCCAAGCGCCATCCCGTCATGCAGTACGTCTTGCTCAGCGAGTGGAGCTCGATTCCGACCTCCATCGCCCCCCGGGCCTGCAGGAAGCTCGGCGGTCGGTATCCCTCATACGCGATCTCCGAGTAGGTGTTGTCGTGAACGATCAGGATGCCGTGCCGGCGCGCGAAATCGGCGACGTCGTTGAAAAAAGACAGATCGGCGGTGGCGGCGGTGGGATTGTTTGGGTAGTTCAAGAAGAACACCTTCGCCCGGCGGGCGACCGCGTCGGGAATCGCCCCCAGGTCGGGCAGCCATCCCTGATCGCGGCGCAGTGGCACCGGATAGGGTTCCCCCTCCGCCATGATCGTGGCGGTCGCGTACACCGGGTACCCTGGGTCGCTCACCAGCGCAACGTCGCCGGGATTCACGAACACCCAGGGAATATGCGCCAGCCCTTCCTTCGAACCGATCAGCACCAGCGTCTCGCGGTCTGGGTCGAGGGAGACGCCGAAGCGGCGCGCGTACCATCCCACGATCGCGCGCCTGAGGTCGGCGGTGCCCTGGTAGGGCGGATAGGTATGCGTCGCCGGGTTGCGCGCGGCGTCGGTGAGCGCTGCGATGATGTGCGGGGGGGTGGGGAGATCGGGATCCCCAATCGAGAGGTTGATCACATCGACCCCCGTCGCCCGAAGCGCAGCCCGCTTCCGATCCAGGTCGGCAAACAGGTACGGCGGTATGCTCTGCATCCGGCGTGCGAGCTCCATTCAGGCCCTCCCCCACTCGGTGATGCCTTCCGACTCCCGAGTGGTTACATCGTGATCATAACACGGATTTGCTCGGCCACCGCCTCGGGGGGGGCTTCGCCAACGTCCAGCCACCGGTAGCGCCGGTCGGCGCGAAACCAGGTCGATTGCCGCTTTGCGTACCGCCGGGTGTTGCGCCGGAGAATCTCACCGGCCTCCTCCAGCGACACGCTGCCGTCTAGGTGCGCGGCGATCTCCTTGTACCCCAGCCCTTGGAGCGCCGGGAGCGTTCTGGAGAATCCCGTCCGAAGCAGCGAGCGGACCTCCTCCACCAGGCCCGCCGCCAGATGCTGGTCGATCCGGCGGCGGATCCGCGCCTGCAGCAGACTTCCGTCCATCGTCAGCGCGAACATGGCGACCCCCGGCACCGGCGCGCGGTCGACGGTCGCCGGGAGCAGCGCCTGCTGGAGCATCGAGATCGGCACCCCCGTGCCGGCGTGCACCTCGAGGGCGCGAATGATCCGCCGGACGTTGTGCGGATGCACCCGCATCGCCGCGGCGGGGTCCACCAGGAGAAGCCGCCGGTAGAGGGTTCCCGGACCGCCGGCGTGTTCTTCTGCTTCCAACTCCGCGCGCAGGGGCCAGTTCGGGGGGGCCGATGGGATCCGGAGATCGTCCACGACCGCCCGAATGTACAGCCCCGTCCCTCCCACCAGCAGCGCGACGCGGTGGCGCCCGCGGATCCCCTCAAGGGCGACCCGGGCGAGGCGCTGGTAGTCGGCGAGGGTGACGATTTCGTCTGGAGCCGCGACGTCGATCAGGTGGTGCGGCACGCGCCGCCGGTCCTCCGGGGTCGGCTTGGCCGTGCCGATGTCCATCCCCCGGTAGAGCGTCCTGGAGTCGGCAGAAACGATCTCGGCGTCGAGCCGTTCGGCGAGCGCGACCGCGATCGCGGTCTTTCCGATGGCGGTCGGTCCCCCGATGACGATCAGGGCGGGAGCGCTCACCCCGCGGGCCTAGTGTCTCCGCCGGCGCCGGCGGCGCCGCGCGGGCGGGACGACGGAGGCGGGGGGTGCGACCACCGGGCCCCCCGCCGGAACGACGGGGGTGGGCGTCGGGGTCGCGTCGGCAGTTGAGGCGCGAGCGGTCACGGCCGGGGTGCCGGTCAGCCGCGAGCGGTGGGGACGGTCATCGAGCCAGACGAACTGGCGAGGGGCGGACCTCCGATCGAACGCGTAGAACCCCTGATAGAGCGAGCGGGCGATCTCCACCGCCTTCGCCGCGTTCTCGGCGGAGAGCAACGCCTCGATCCGCGTCTCCCCGCCCCGACCGGCGTGCTGCACGTCCTCGTACTCCCCCTTATAGTGGGTGAGCATGTTTCGCCAAGTTCGCAGCTCGGACATGGCGCGGAGCTCCTTGCCCTCCTCGCCGAAGGTCTTCCCCGTCTTGCTCACGAGACGCGTGACCTCCATCCACTTGCCCTCCGGCGACATCCGATCGTAATGCCGATACCGGCCGCCCAGCCGATCCGCCCCGACCATGTTGATGAACGCCTCCAGGGCGAGGAACGACATCAGGAGCGCGACCAAGCTGTGAGTCTGCTCCCCCTCCCGGTTTGGCGGCGAGGCGTGCGCGCACCGCGCCGCGGCATCCGCATGCTCGCGGGCGAGGGCAAACATTGTCTGCTCGAGATGGGTTCGCTCCCATGCCTGCTCCCCCGTCCCCGCCTCCGCCGCCGCTCCCCCCACCGCAGCCGGGCTGGGAGGGACACCGGGAGATGCGGGGAGCGCGGCCGGAGATTTTCTGGTGGGACGGCGCCGCCGACGCCGGATCGGCTTGGCCGCGCCCCCGACCGCCGGCTGGTCCGAGGGCGTGACGCCCGGCGCCTGCCCGTCCGTGCTGGATTCGGTGGCAACGTCCCTGAACACGGGGGCGATCGGAGCCGGCGGGGGCGCCGGCAATGCGGAGGGCGCCTCCGGGAGGGGAGTGATCCCGGCGGGGCGGTGCCGCCGGCGCTGCCTCGGCCTGGTCATACATCTCAGTTCGGCGGCTCCGCTCGCGCCTCCCCCCAAGGGGGACCCCGACCGGGGGCGCCGAAGAAAGGGGTGGCCATGAGCAGCCTTACCCCGATGATGCAGCAGTACCGCTCGCTGAAGGATCAACACCCCAACGCGGTTCTGCTCTTCCGCCTCGGTGATTTCTTCGAAGCGTTCGACGAGGACGCGGCCATTGTGGCGCGCGAGCTCCAGCTCACCCTGACGAGCCGGCCGGTGGCCAAGGGCCGGCGAATCCCGATGTGTGGCATCCCCCATCACGCGCTGCACACCTACGTGCGACGGCTGATCGATCGGGGACACCGGGTCGCGATCTGCGACCAGGTCGAGGATCCGAAACACACGCGGACGCTGGTTCGCCGGGAAGTCGTCCGCATCGTCACGCCGGGCACCGTGATCGAGGACGACCTCCTCACCCCCCGCGAGAACAACTTCCTTGCCGCGGTGATGCGGCGACCGCGGTCGACGCGAGGGGCCGAGGGGGCAGGTCGGGCCGACGGCTGGGGGATGGCTTGGGCCGACCTCTCCACCGGCGAGTTCTTCGCGATGGAGGGAGAGGCCGGGGTCGAGCTGTCCGACACGCTGGCGCTGTGGCACCCGCGAGAGGTTCTGGTTCCCGATGATCCCGAGATGATCGCGGTCACCGTCGAGGGGATCACCACCACGCCATGCGACGCGCAATGGTTCGACCCCGAGGCCGCGGCTCGCATCCTGCGCGACCATTTGGGGGTGGCGACCCTCGACGCCTTCGGGCTCGCGGAGGCCCCCCTCGCCACCGGCGCGGCAGGAGCGCTCATCCTGTACCTCCGCGAGACCCAAAAGGGCGCGCTGCCGCACCTCCGCAACCTCCGACTGATCCCCCGCGAATCCGCGCTGGTCTTCGATGAGGCCACCCAGCGGGCGCTCGCCCTGTGGCCGGCGTCGAGGGACGGCAGGGGAGGCGAGACGCTCCTCGATGTGCTCGATCTGTCGGAGACCCCGATGGGCGGCCGACTCCTCAGGCGGTGGCTGCAGCACCCCTTGATCGATCTCGCCGCGCTCGAGGCGCGCTTGAATGGAGTGGAATCCTTCGTCGGCAACGCCTCCGCCCGCGAGGCGCTGCGCGCCCGCCTGCGGACCGTGGGGGACATCGAGCGGTTGGCCGGGCGGCTGGCCCACGAGGCGGGGTCCCCTCGCGACCTCGCCGCCCTCCGGAACTCCCTCCAGGCGCTGCCGCCCATTCCGCCGCTCCTCGCCGGGATGGCCGACGTCGGCATCCAGGGGTTCCTGCCGGCCCTTGCGGTCCCGCCGGAGGTCGGCGAGCTTCTGCAGCTTAGCCTGGTCGATGCCCCCCCGCTCTCTCCAAAGGACGGTGGGCTGATCCGGCCGGGGGTCGACCCCGAAATCGACCGCCTGCGTGCGGGGAGCCGGGAGGCCCGCGAGTGGATGGCGGCGTTGGAGGCGGCCGAACGCGCCCGAACCGGCATCCGCAGCCTCAAGGTCGGCTACAACCAGGTGATGGGCTACTACATCGAGGTAAGCAAGGCCAACGAACGCCTCGTCCCGCCCGACTACATCCGCAAAGGGACGCTGGTCGGCGCGGAGCGGTACATCACGGCGGAGATGAAGGACCGCGAGGCGCTGATCCTGACGGCGCAAGAGCGCATCGCGATGCGGGAATACGAGGTCTTCTGCGCGCTTCGCGACGCCGTCCGCGCCGACCTCGGCCCGCTCCAATCCGCCGCCCGCGCGCTCGCCGAGCTCGACGCCCTGTCCGCGCTCGCCGAGGTCGCGGTCCGCCACCGCTACGTCCGGCCGCGTCTCTCCCTCGACGGGGGCCTGCGAATCGTGGAAGGGCGGCACCCCGCGGTGGAGCGGGCGATCGGCCCCCAGCGGTTCGTCCCAAACGATCTCTCCCTGGGGGTCGACGGCCGCACCATCCTCATCGTCACCGGTCCGAACTTCGGCGGGAAGAGCACCTACATCCGCCAGGCCGCGCTCATCGTGATCATGGCCCAGATCGGCTCCTACGTTCCCGCGCGGGAGGCGGAGATCGGTCTGGTCGACCGGATCTTTACCCGGGTGGGGGCCACGGACGACCTCACCGCCGGACGCAGCACATTCCTGAACGAGATGATCGAGGTCGCCCGCATCCTCACCCAGGCCACGGCCCGCAGCTTGGTGATCTTAGACGAGGTCGGCCGGGGCACCAGCACGTACGATGGGATGAGCCTGGCCTGGGCCGTCGTCGAGGACCTGCACGACCGGGTGGGGGCCCGCACCCTCTTCGCCACACACTACCACGAGCTCACGGAGCTGGCCCCCCAACTCGCCCGCGTGGGCAACATCCAGGTCCTCATCAAGGAGGCCGGCCGGGATATCGTGTTCCTCCACCGCGTCGCCGACGGAGCGGCGGCGTCGTCCTACGGGATCCATGTGGCTCGCCTGGCCGGGGTCCCCGAGCCGGTGATCGAGCGGGCACGCGAGGTGCTGGCGGGGTTGGAGGCAGCCTCCGGATCCGCGCGGCCCCCCCGCGGTCGACGGGGCCCGTCGCGCGGCCGGCAGCTGCCGCTGCTGCTCCCCTCCGCCGTCGAAGAGGCCCTCCGCCAAGCCGATCTCGCCCGGATGACCCCGCTCGATGCCTTGAACTTCCTGTCCACCCTGCGGGCGCAGCTCGAGCCGAAGACCGCCACGCCCGAGGCCCCCGAATCCGACCCCGGCGGGGGCGGGCGATCCGGCAGCACCGTGATCCCGTTCCCCCCGCGTCCCCAACGCGGATCATGACGCAGAGCCCGATCCAAGTCCTTCCCCGAAGCGCCGCGGAACGCATCGCGGCCGGCGAGGTCGTAGAACGCCCGGCGTCGGTGGTGAAGGAGCTGGTCGAGAACAGCCTCGATGCGGAGGCCCGCCGCATCACCGTCGAGATCGCCGGGGCGGGCCGGCGGCTGATCCGGGTCAGCGACGACGGCACGGGGATCCCGCAGGTGGAGCTCCGGGTCGCCTTCCAGCGGTTCGCGACCAACAAGATCCGCAGCGCGGAGGATCTGCAGCGGCTCCACACCTATGGGTTCAGGGGCGAAGCGCTCCCCAGCATCGCCGCCGTCGCGCGGGTTCAGATGGTGACGCGCCCCGCCGGCGAGGAGGCGGCCCGCATTCTCGTCTCCGGGGGCACCGAGGAAGCCGTCGGCCCCGCCAGCGGCCCCTACGGGACCACCGTCGCCGTGGAGGACCTCTTCTTCAACACCCCGGCGCGGCGGCAATTCTTGAAGTCGCCCGCCCGCGAGGCCGCGGTGATCGTCGAGACGGTCGAGGCGCTGGCCCTGGCCGCGCCGGAGGTGGGCTTCCGGCTGGTCGATGACGGGCGCGAGGTGTTCTGGTATCCCCCGGAAGGGTTCTTCGAGCGGGCGCGGCGCGTGCTGGGGTCGCAGGCGGCCGAGCAGGCCATCGACCTGTCGGCCGGTGGTGGGATCGCGGCACTCGCCGGGGTGCTCGGCATGCCCCAGGTCGCGCAGCGGCGGCGGACGCACCAGTGGTTCCTCGTCAACGGCCGTCCGGTGCGGAGCCCTCTGCTGGCCCGCGCGCTCGCCCAAGCCTACCACACGCTGATCCCGGACGACCGGTACGCAGCGGCGGTGCTCGGCCTTCGCTTGCCCCCCGCCGAGGTCGACGCCAACATCCACCCCCGCAAGACCGAGGTCCGGTTCGTCCGCGAGCGGCAGATCTTCGACGAGGTCGTGCGCGAGGTCCGGCGCGCTCTGCACCGCGTGCCGCTGCTGCACGTCGTCCCGTCAGATGCGGCCGGAATGGCCCGCGAGGACCCGGCTCCGATCCCGGCCGCCCGCGGATCGTCTCCCGATCTGCGCGTTCCTCCGACCGCGCCCGCAACGGGAGGGACCCTCTGGGAAGCCGGGGCCCCGCTCACGGATCGACGGTGGCCGGCGATCAGGGTGATCGGGCAGCTGGCCCTCACGTATATCGTCGGCCAATCCGGCGGAGATCTCGTCTTGATCGACCAGCACGCGGCCCACGAGCGCGTCCTCTACGAGCAGTTGATCGCGCGCAAGACTGGCGAAGGCGGGCGGGCCCAAGGCCTCGCGGTCCCGGAAGTCGTGGAGTTGACGCCGGGCGAAGCCGCGCTCCTGCCGGAGCTGGCGCCCGCGCTGGAGGAACTCGGATTCGGCATCGAGGACTTCGGGCGGGCAACGGTCCGGCTTTCGTCGGTGCCGGCGATCGCGGCCGCCCGGGCGCCGGGGGACGTGTTCCGCGCCTGCCTCACGGATCTCGCGGACGATCACGGCGCGCACGCCGGCCGGTCACTCGAAGAGCGGCTGGCGATTGCGACCGCCTGTCACACCGCCGTGCGGGCCGGCGATCCTCTGAACGCCGAGACGATGGCGGATCTCCTCACCGCCCTGGCGCGGGCGAAGGACCCGTTCTCGTGCTTCCACGGACGCCCGACACTGGTGAGGGTTCGAGGGGCCGAGATCGAGAAATGGTTCTACCGCCGGACGTAACCGCCGGACGGGGTCGACCCCCCGGGCGCCCGCCCTCCCTGGACGCCATCGACGGACGGCACTGAACCGCAGGTGCCCGCTCAGGTGCGGACGCCGGCGGTCTCACGCCCTCGGAGCACCCAGGAACCCGCCGCGGTGATCTCCACCACGACCGTCGAGCCGACCAGGCGCTCGTCCCCCTCAAGGGTCACCACCTTGTTCGTCCGGGTGCGACCGACGACACCCCCCCGGGCGCCGGGGCTGTCCACGAGCACCTCTTGAGGGGTCCCCACGAGCCGCTGGTTGACCTCGCAGGCGACGCGCTCCACCACGCGGTTGAGATCGAGGAGGCGGCGCCGGGCGATTTCGTCGGGGACCTGGTCGGGGTATCCCGCAGCGGGGGTGCCCTGGCGGGCCGAGTAGATCGCCGTGTTCATCGCGTCGAACCGGACCTCGTTGACCAGCCGAACGGTCCCTTCGAACTCTTCCTCGGTCTCGCCGGGAAAACCGACGATGGCGTCGGTGGTCACGCTTGCGGCCGGCACCGCTTCGCGGATCGCGGCCACGGTGTCCCGGTACTGCGCGGTCGAGTAGGCGCGGTGCATGCGCCGGAGCACCCCGTCGTCCCCCGATTGCACGGGGAGATGGATGTGCTCGCAGACCTTCGGCAGATCCGCCACCGTGCGGATCAAGGCGCGGGTCATGTCCCGGGGGTGGCTGGTGGTGAACCGGATCCGTTCGATCCCATCCACTTCGTGCACGAGCCGCAGCAGATCCGCCAAATTGCACCGCGGGGCCAGGTCGTGCCCGTAGCTGTCCACGTTTTGGCCGAGCAGCGTGACCTCCCGATACCCCCGCGCCGCGAGGCCGGCGACCTCGGCGACGACCGTCGCTGGAGGCACGCTGCGCTCGCGCCCGCGCACGTAGGGCACGACGCAGAAGGTACAAAACTTGTTGCAGCCGTGGATGATGTTCACGAAACCGCGGACCGCGCTCCCCCGATGCGCCGGCAGGATGGGCAACGGATGGGCTCGATCGGATCGATCCCAGACCTCGTACACGGGCTGGCACCCGTCGCGGACCTGGCGAAGCAATTCCGGGAGCCGGTGGATGTTGTGGACGCCGAAGACCAAGTCCAGGTACGGGGCTCGGGCGCGAACCCGCTCGCGGTCCTTTTGCACCAGGCACCCGGCCAGCCCGAGGATCAGGCCGGGCCGGTGCCGCTTGAGGTCGCGCAGCTCCCCCAGCCGGCCATACGCCCGGTCATCCGCTCCCTCGCGGATGGTGCACGTGTTGATGAGGATCACATCGGCATCGGCGGGGCTGTCCGTCGGCTGGTACCCGAGCTCCAGCAGCAACCCCGCCATCGCCTCGGAGTCGCGGACGTTCATCTGGCAGCCTTGGGTGATGATATGAAAACGCGATCCCGTTGACATCGGCGTTCCCCCCGGGGAGTCTACGCCCCGCCCCCCGAATGGTCCTCCCGGGACGCCCCGCCCGCTCCCAAACAGGAGATTGCGGCGGCGCCTCGAAGAAGGGGCCAAAGGAGGGACCGATTATGCCGGCGGTCCTGATCGCGATCTGCTCGAATCCCGAGTGCACCCGGCACGCTGCCTCGGCGCGGGCGAGCGACCTCCCCGTGGACTGCCCCTCCTGCGGGGCGGTGATGCTCGCGCGATGCTGGAAGTGCGAGCGGCTGCTGACCAACCCGTTCACGTCCTACTGCGTCGACTGCGGGGTGCCGCTCAAGCGCATCCTCCCCCAGGTAACCCGGCCGGAACCCCTGCTCGCCATCTGCGCCAACCCCGAATGCAGCGGCGGGATCGAAACCCGCCACACGGTGACGTTTCCCTCCCGCTGCCCGCAGTGCCACTCGCCGCTCGTCTCACACTGCTGGAAGTGTGGCGCCCGGATCGTCTCGCTGGATCAGCACTACTGCCAGGGGTGCGGCGTCCCGCTCAAGCGGCTGCGCGCGATCTCCAACACCTAACCGCCCGGACCGGCTAGAGCTGAAAATCCACCAGCGCCGTCACGCCGACGCCCTGGATCCGGTGAATGTTACCGGGAAGGGGGTTGAGGCTGTCGACCGGGATCAGCGCCTTGATCCGCACCACGCTGAGGAACGATCCCTCGACCTGGGCCACGGCCTGCACCTTGTTCACCGCGGACGCCGGCCCCTGCACCTGGGCGGCTCCAATGTACGACCCGGGGTTGCTCGAGACGATGCCGATCCCCACGCTCAGAATCGGCACTACCTTGGTCATCTGCGTGTTCTGCGCCTTGTTGTTCAGCATCAACTTGTTGATCGCGTCGTTGATCTGGGGGCCGTAGAGCTTGACGACGTAGCCGATGCCGAACAACTTGATGCCTTGAATGATCAGGTTCCCCTGGCCCATCACCGGCTGAATCGCTCCGCCGATCAGCACCCCCGCGAGAAGGGCCGTGACGACCCACACTGCAAAGACCCTACGCATTGTCGCCTCCTATCCACTCGATCGTCTCCCCGACGGCGATCGTTCCCGTCGCCAGGACCCGCGCGTAGACACGAGCATCGCCGGGGTGATGCTGGTGGTGGATCCGATCGAACGCACCGTCGCGGAACGACCCGCGTATCGTCCGGCACGGAGTCGTGTATCGGGTGACCTCGAGCACGACGTCCCCGCACCGAAAGCGCGCCCCCGGTGCGGCCAGCGACCAATCCAACCCCTCGACGGTGAGGTTTTCGCCCGCGGTGCCGGGCGCGATTGGATGCCCCTCCGCCGCCACGCGCTGGATCGCCTCGAACGAGTACAGGCAGATCGCGGCGTCCAGTCCGCCATGGCGGGGATCGTCGTGTCCGTCCCCCTCGACCCCCGCCGAGCCGATGTGCGCCGAGGGGACGGGACGCTTGGGAACTCCGCCGTGTGAGATGTTGATCTGTCTGACGATCCCGCGAGTGTTCATCGGACGGAAACTCATCCTCCTTCGTGATGCTGCCGGCGCTTGTGGGGGCGCGGCGCCCGGGGACCGCCGTTATGGGCGGGAGCCAACCCCGACACGATGGTAATACCCGCGGCCGGATGGTTCAAGCGACGCCGGCCGTCTCCTCGAGCGACCTCCCGGCGGTCTCCTCTCCCAAAAAGAGGATGATCAGGGCGGCGACGACAAGGGTGAAGGCGAAAATGCTCAAGGCGGGCCCGCGCCCGGTCGTCCACGACCGCATCACGATCCCCAGCATCGCGGGCGCCAGGATCGCGCCCGTGCGGCCCGCCGCTGACGCCCACCCCATCGCCGTCGCCCGAATCCGGGTCGGGTACAGCTCCGCGGCGTAGCTCAGGATCACCGGCCAGGATGCCAGCACCCCGCCGGCGAGGGTCATCGCCGCCGCGAGAATCCCGGCCTCGGTGCGTGCCGCGGCGACCCCCACAGCCCCCGCCGCGCCCAGGACCAGGCCGCAGATGATCACGGGCTTGCGTCCCACCCGGTCGATGAGCAGTGTCGCCGCGACCACCGGCAGGCCCATCACGATCGCGACCAGGAGCGAGGCTTGATCGGGGTTGGGGAAGCCTTGAGCCGACAGGAGCGCCGGAAGCAGGATGATCGGGCCGTTGTAGGCCCCGATCATCACGAACCAAACGGCCCAGATCAAGAAACTGTGCCGCCGGAACCGCGGGCTCCACAGCTCGGCGAGGTGCGCGAAGATCGAGGCGCGTCCGGCTTGCTCCTGGTCTGGGAGTTCGAGGGCCACCCCATAGCGCTCGGAGAGGGTTCGGGCCAGCGCCTCTGCCTCGCGGCGCCGGCCGTGGGCCAGCAGGTACCGGGGCGACTCGGGGACGAGCCATGGGCCGATCACGGCCAGGACGACGGGCAGCAGCCCGACCAGGAAGACCGCGCGCCACCCCAGCCCGTGCCCCGCGACCACGCCGCCGACCGCCGCCAGGATCCACCCGAGAATCCAGACGACCTGCGTCCACCCGATCAGCGCGCCGCGGGACCTGCGGGGGGCGAACTCCCCCACCAGGCTTGTCGCCACCGGGGCCACCCCGCCGAAGCCGATCCCGGCGAGGAAGAGGGCGAGCACGATCCAGGAGAGCGACGGCGCCAGCGCCGCGGCGCCGGTGCCCAGGCTGCTGAGCGCGACCGTCGCGCCGAAGCCGACCCGGCGCCCCACCCAGTCCGCCACAAATCCCATAAGGAGGCCGCCCGCGAGCTGCCCCGCCCCCGCGGCCATGATCAGCAGCCCGGCTTGCCCCGGCGTCAGCCCCCAGGACGCTTTGAGCCCCAGCAGCGCAAAGCTGAGCACCCCCAGGTTCATCCCGTTGCTGCCGAATGCCAGGCCGGCGAGGATGGTGACCCGGACGGGGAGCCTTCCCATCCCGGACCGGACCTGCGCGACCGCCTGCATCACGACGGGACGGCGCCAAACGCGTCGATCCCCGTGATATCGCGCCCGAGGATCAACGTGTGGACGTCGTAGGTACCCTCATAGGTGTCGACGGATTCGAGGTTGGCGGCGTGCCGCATCGCGTGATATTCCAGGGTGATCCCGTACCCGCCGAGAATGGTCCGCGCCTCCCGAGCGACGCGCAGCGCCATCCGGACATTGTTCCGTTTCGCCATGCTCACGTGGGTGTACCGCATCGTGCCGGCATCCTTGAGCCGACCGAGCTGGTACGCAAGCAGCTGGGCGGTGGTGATCTCGGTCAGCATGTTCACCAACCGCTCCTGAATGATCTGCGTCGCCGCGATCGGCCGGCCGAACGCGATCCGACCGCGCGCATACGCCAAGGCTTCCTCGTAACAGGCCATCGCCGCGCCCACCGCCCCCCAAGCGATCCCGTACCGAGCCTGCGTCAGGCAGCCCAGCGCCTTCCCCAGCCCGGTGGCCCCGGGGAGTGCGTCCTCGTCTCGGATTCGGACGTCCTCCAGCACCAGCTCGCTCGTCACCGAGGCGCGCATCGAGGCCTTGGTATGGATGTCGTGCGCGGAGAACCCCGGCGTGTGGGGATCGACCAGGAACCCTCGGATCTGCCCATCCTCCGTCTTGGCCCAGATCAGCGCGACATCGGCGAGCGACCCATTGGTGATCCACATCTTCGTTCCGTCGAGCACCCACCCGCCGTCCGTGCGGCGCGCGCGGGTCTGCATCGCCGCCGGATCGCTGCCGGCGTTGGGCTCGGTGAGTCCGAAACAGCCGATCTTTTCGCCCGCCGCCATCGGGGGCAGCCACCGTCTGCGCTGCGCCTCGCTCCCGTACGCAAAGATCGGGTACATGACGAGCGCGCCCTGCACCGAGGCGAACGACCGCACGCCGCTGTCCCCCCGCTCCAGCTCCTGCATGATCAGCCCGTAGGCAACGTTGGTGATGCCCGCGCACCCGTACTCCTGGGGCAGGGTGGCGCCAAACAGCCGGAGGGCGCCGAGCGTCTGGACCAGGTCGCGCGGAAATTCGCCCGCGAGCCAGGCTCGGCCGATGCGAGGGATCACCTCGCGGTCGACCAACCGCGCCACGGTCTCCCGGGTCAGCCGCTCTTCCTCGGTGAGCAGTGGATCGATGTTGAAGTAATCGAGCATGCCCGTCCCTGTCGTCATGGGCCAACCATTCGCGGACGATCGGGGGTCTCCTGTGCTCCGCCGCGCCCGGGACTACACCACCCCCTCGCGCCGGAGGCGGGCGATCTCCTCCGCCGCCAGGCCGAGCTCGGCGAGCACGTCGTCCGTGTGCTCCCCCAGAAGGGGGGGCGGCCGCCGGATCGACCCCGGCGTGGCGGAGCATTTCACCGGCAGTCCCGGGATGGCGATGCGCCCGGCGGTCGGGTGGTCGATCTCGACGAGCATCTCGCGCGCGCGGACCTGTGGGTCGCGGACGATTTCATCGACCGTGGAGATCGGCCCGCAGGGCACGCCCGCCGCGGTCAGCGCCTCGAGCCATTCCGCCGCGCGGCGGGTTCGGAACAGAACCTCGAGCAGCGGGATCAACTCGTGCCGGTTGCGGATCCGGTCCGGGTTGGTGCGGAACCGCAGGTCGTCGGCGAGCCCGAGGCCGGCCAATTCGCAGAACCGGCGGAAGAGGCGGTCGTTGCCCGTCCCGAGCGTGATGTAGCGGCCATCGGCGCAGAGAAACGCCTGGTACGGAACAACCGTGGCGTGCGCGGATCCCCGGCGGGGAGGGATCTCCCCCGAGGCCAGGTAGATTCCCGTGTAGTAGGACAGCCAGGAAATTTGTGCGTCCAGCATGGACACATCCAGCGACTGACCGACGCCCGTGCGGTCGCGGGCGAAGAGCGCCAGCGTGATCGCGTACGCCGCGTACATACCGCCGGCGATGTCGGTGATCGGCACGCCGACCCGCACCGGCCCCCCTCCCTCTTCCCCCGTCGTCCCCATCACGCCGCCCATCCCCTGGAGGATGAGGTCGAACGCGGAACGGTCGCGGTAGGGACCGGTCTGCCCAAATCCCGAGATCGCGCAGTAGATCACCCGCGGGTTCCGTCGACGCAAGACCTCCTCGCCGATCCCGAGCCGGCTCATCGTGCCGGGGGTGAAATTCTCGACCACGACGTCGGCCCGGTCCACCAGTCGGAGGAAGATCGCGGTCGCTTCAGGATGCCGGAGGTTGAGGGTCAGACTCCGCTTGTTGCGGTTCACGCTGAGGAAATAGATGCTCTCCCCCCCCGCGAACGGTGGACCCCAGGCTCGGGCGCCGTCGCCCTCGCCGGGCGATTCGATCTTCAGCACCTCCGCTCCGTAGTCCGCCAGCATCGCGGTACCGAACGGGCCGGCCATGAACCGGGTCAGATCGACGACCCGGACCCCTTCGAGCGGGGACGTCGGTGCGACTGCTCCTGGTGATGTGCGCGCCACAGTGCCCTCCCGTGAAGTGCCTGCATCTGCGCATTCGTCTCCGCGGATGACGCCATTGTACCCCGCCCCCCGGGGCGGCGGAAGGGGCGGCGAGGGGCAGCGCCAAATGCCCATCCAACCCATGAAAACCGAGGCCGTGCGCGCGCTCGACGATTTGGCCATCCCCTACACGCTCCGCCGATTCAAGGCGACGGCCCTCTCCGCCGAAGAAGCGGCCCTGGCGCTCGGGGCGCCCCTGGCTGCGATCGTCAAGACTCTCGTCCTGCGTGGTGACCGCACCGGGGTGCTGCGGGTGTGCGTGGGGGGAACCAAACGCCTCAGCCTGAAAAAGCTGGCCCAGGCCTCGGGGAACAAGCGGGTCGACCTGGTCCCGGTGGCCGATCTGCGTCGTCTCACCGGATACCTCCGCGGCGGGGTCTCCCCCCTCGGCGGCCGAACGAAGCATCCGGTGTACTGCGACGTCTCGGTGCTGGGCGTCGCTCGGGTGTTCGTCAACGGCGGGATGCGCGGACTCCAGCTCGAACTCGAAGCGGAAGCGCTGATCCGGGCGACCGGCGCGATCGTCGTCGAGGTCGGGGAGGACGTCTGACGCCGGGGCGGCCGGGCCCAGCGCGGGCCGAAGACGCGCTCAGCGCCGCGCCAGCAACTCCGCGATCAGCACCAGCGCCGCCGTCCCCAGCGCGACGAGCCCGAGGATGATGAACGGATGGCGGAGGAGACGGTCGCGGATCGGGGCGCCTAGGGGGGGGTCTCGCCGGGCCAGCACATTCAGATCCACCGACTCGGGATGGCGGAGCGCCCGAGCGAACTCCTCCGCGTTCGGGTACCGCTCCTGCTTCCGGCGACGCATGGCCCGGGCGGCGACCGCGGCCACCGCCGGGGGAACGTCGCGCCGCCGCCGGGTGAGCGGCTCAGGATCCATGTTGAGATGTTGGTACATCGTGCTGAGCGGGTTCGTGCTCCGGTACGGCGGGCGCCCGGCGAGCAGTTCGTACAGGATCACGCCAAGCGCGTAGACATCCGCCTCCGGGCCGCCGCGCTCCCCCTGGATCTGCTCGGGGGCCATGTACTCGGGGGTCCCGACGAGGCCGGAAAACCCGCGCCAGGTCACGCGCGGTGCGCCCTCGAGCAGCGCGATCCCGAAGTCGATGATCTTCACCCGATCGCCCTCACTCACCAGGACGTTCTCCGGCTTGAGATCGCGATGATAGACGCGGTGTTGGTGGCAGTAGGCGACGACCTCCGCCAGGTTGGCGCCGATGTCGACGGCACGCCCCACCGGGAGGGGGCGCGCGGGATCGATCAGCGTCCGCAACGAGTCCCCCTCGGTGTACTCGAGGGCGAGAAACGGGGGGTGGGCATCCTCCTGGGCGTCGAGGAGTCGGGGAACGCCGGGATGGTGGAGCAATCGGCCGATCGCTACCTCCCGCCGGAACCGCTCGTACGCGGCGACTTCGCCCAACCGGGTGGGCTCGAGAAACTTCAGCACCACCGCGGCTTGAGACCGAAGATCCTTCCCTTGAAATACCGCCGCCTCTCCGCCCCTCCCCAGCGGGCGCTCGACGAGGTACGGGCCGACGCGGTCACCGGGGGTTGGCATGCGAGGAGGGGCGGGACGGGTTCAGGTTGGGATCCGGGCGGCTACGACGGTCAGGTTGTCAAACCCGCCCCGCCGCTTGGCTTCGGCGACACACGCGGCGGCCGCGGCGGCCGCCGAAGAGCCCGCGAACGTCGCGCGGATTTCCTCGGGCTCCAAGTGCTCGAAGAGCCCGTCCGTCGAGAGGACAAAACAGTCCCCGGGGCAGGCCTCGCCGCGTTGCAGGTCAACCGCGACCAGGAGATCCCCCCCGATCGTACGGGTCAGCAGGTGCCGGTGCGGGTGGCGGGTCGCACGCCTCGCGGACACGAGCCCGAGGCGGCGCATCTCCTGCACCATCGTGTGGTCCCGTGTGAGTTGGCGCAGCGATCCGCCGCGCATCAGAAATGCTTTGGAATCTCCGACGTGCCCGATCCAATAGCGGCTGCCGCATAGGACGAGCGCCGTCAGTGTGGTCTGCATCCCCGCCAATCCCGGGTGGCCCGCCCGGAGATGGCAGATGTGCAGGTTCGCGCGTTCGACCGCCCGGCGGAGCGCCCGCCCGGGATCGCCGCCCGGCCCGAGATAGTATTCCTGGATCACCGCGTGAGCGGCCTCGGCGCTGGCCACCGCTCCTCCCCCCGACCCGCCGACCCCGTCCGCGACCAGGAACAGGCTACCGCGGCTGTCGAGCAACGCCCGATCCTCGGGGATCTCGCAGCGGTGATAGTCCTCATTCTTTGGCCGCACTCTGCCCGGATCTGTCGATGCGCCGAAATCGAGGGTAGCCGGGCGGGGGGGCGCGGGCCCCTTGTGAAGGCGCATCACCCCACGTCTCCGGACGCTTCGCCCTCGAGCGCGATGACGGCCTCGGCGACCTCGGCCAGCGTTCTGCGGGAGGTCCGGGCCAGTCGGCGCAGGCGGGAGGTCGCTTGGGCCCCGGTGAGCTGATACCGATCCCGCAGAATGCGGGCGGCCGCCTCGAGGCGGAGCGCGACCCGGCCTTCCACCCCATCGTCGTCCCGGGCCTCGTCTCCCGACGCCGGCTCGCTCCCGCGACTCAACCACCACAGGTCCGCAAAGCGTGCGCGCGCCACCTCGATCGCCGGGGCGACGTCCGACTCCCGCACGGGTTTCATCAGGTAGGCCAGGACTCCCGCGTCCGCCGCCTCCTCCACCAGACTGCGCTGGTTATACGCCGTGAGCACGATGATCGGCACGGGGTGAGTGGCCATGATCCGGCGGGTCGCTTCCAACCCGTTCATCCCCGGCATCTTGATGTCCATGAGCACGACGTCGGGGCGCAGCGCCGCGACTTTCTGCAGCGCCTCCCGGCCGTCGGCCGCTTCGCCCACCACCTCGTAGCCCAGATCCTTCAGGATCGCCCGCATCCCCATCCGGATCAGGGCCTCGTCGTCGACGAGGAGAATGCGCCCTTTCGACGGTTCCTCCATCTGCCTTCCCCCCGCTGGAGCGCCCGATCCGGTGATCAAGAAAGCCGAGACGCCCCTCCGAAATGGCAGGGGCGTCTCGGCCCACGGCCATGCTATCACATGTCTCCGGCAATCTTCAAGAAGATCTTGGCAACCCTCCTGGAGCCTCCTCGCTCGACACGCGACCAATCCTCCACTTGGGGGATTGTTGATGATCCGGTCCCGGGCCATCATAGATGCGAGCACCAGGGTCCTCCCCCTGGCACTTGCTCGGGAGTGACGCCGAGGGAGGGGTGAGCGCATGATGGCGAAATTACAGCTGTTGTTGATCGGAGCCGCGTTCGTGACCCTGACGGCGTGTGTGGGGGGCGGCGGGGCCGATATCTCCACGACCGATCCGCTCGCCCTTGACGCCGTTTCACCGACGGGCGATCCGCCGGCGGATCCGCCGACGGTGCAGGTCCCGGAGCCCGGGAGCACGGTGCTCGCGGCGACCGCCCTGCTGGCGATGGGGGGGTTGGAGGGGATCCGTCGCCGCAAGCGTAAGTAGGCGGCGCAGCTCCCCGGAGGCGACCCGAGTCGCTTGAACAATTTGACAGGTTGACGGTCTCTTTGCTATAACCAAACCCAGCACCTCGATGTGCGTGAGGCCTCGACGCCAATCCGGTCTTCCGGATTGGCGTTGTGTTTCGGCCGCGACCGTGACGCCGCGGACCACCCCCAAGCGGAGAGGGATGGATCGCGCATGTCGACATCAACGGGTTTTCGAAAGAGCCTCACGCTCACGGGCGTGACGGTGAACGCGATGGCGCTCATCGCCCCCGGCGCCTTCTTGTGGATCACCTACCAGCTCCAGGCGGCTCAGGTCGATGCCGCCGGCACGTCCACGGCCTTGGACATCTGGCCGGGGCTCGCCCTGGCGCTCGTCATCGCTTTTCTCACGGCCATTTCCTACGCGATGCTGAGCGAGCGCTACCCGGATGCTGGGACCGGGTCGTCGTATTACTTCGCGGAAAAAGCGTTTCTCGACAAAGAGGAACACGAGTTCCACCGCTGGGCGCGGGTGGCGAAGTTCATTGTCGGGTGGATCTCCCACCTTTACTACTGGGTCTACCCGGGGGTGATGGTGGCGATGATGGCCACCATGATCGTCTACCTCGCCGGCCTGTTCAATCTCGCCGCTCCCCCGCTGGCGCAGGTCGCGATCGCCGTCGTGTTCTCGTTCCTGACCGGCTACGTAGCTTACCGCGGGATCAGCGGGTCGACCCTCGTCAGCCTGTTCATCAACGCCATCCAGATCGCCGCCCTGGTCGTGATCTCCGTCCTCGCCTTGAGTTACCGGTTCGGCAACCCCCACCACGTCGTGTTTCTGCACCCCACGCTGGCGAGCGTGCTCCTGCCGCACCGGTGGAGCCACGTGCTCTTTCAATCCACGATCGCCATTCTGCTGCTGGTGGGATTTGAGTCGGCCACCGCGTTCACGGCGGAGGCCCTCCACCCCAGCTTCGTCAGCCGGGGGGTGATCCTCTCCCTGATCCTGCAGGGGCTCGTCTGCTATCTCTTCGAGTACTTTGCGGCGGGCGCCTGGATCAACACGGCGTACACGGTCAAAGACGCCAGCGGGAAGCTCGTCGCCGGGTTCGCGGCCGCCGGTGCGTCCCAGGCGCCGATCGGGGACATGGTCCGGGTTCTCGGCGACACGCTGCTCGGCGGGATCGGCTTTTTCCTCCTCCTCATCGTCGCGGTCACGGTCGCGATCGCGGTGTTCGGCACCACGCTCGCCTGCATGAACACCGGGGTGCGGCTCAGCTATGCGATGGGGAGGGATGAGGAGATCCCCGCCATCCTCGGCCTGCTGCACGGGCGGTTCGCCACGCCGCACTTCGGGGTGCTGCTGATGGCCGCCGTATCCGCGGTGATCGGGGGGTTCGGCGTCCTCTCGGTGACGAATCTCACGGCCATGACCTTCCTCTCGAACATCGGGACGTTCCTCCTCTACGGGCTCACGAACGTCGTGGCGTTGGTTGCCTTCCGCCGGGACCCCGGGGCTCGCACCACCACCCACATCCTGATCCCGGCCCTTGGGATCCTCGCCAACGCGGCCATGCTTTTGGCCGTCCTCTACCTCGGGGTGCTGGGGGGCGGGGACACGCGGGTCGCGGCGCTGATCTCGATCGTGGCCACCGCTGGGTGGTGCCTCTTGGGGGTGGCGTACTTCATCGCCAACACTCGGGCGCGCGGCAGCCGGACCTGGGCACAGCGGCCGGTCGATCCCGCGTAGCGGGCCCCCGGGCATCGCCCCGCCCAGCGAACCTGCGGATCCTCGGAGACGGGCGTCGCAGGACCGCCCGTTCCCGGTGCGAGGACTTTCGCCCCCCTCCCCGGAAGAATCCCGTGTGGCCCAGGTCGACCTCGCCGCACCCAGGGCCGGCACGGTGCCCGCGATTGGCCCTTCAGCCCCGCCCCTTCGGCGGCGCCGTGAGATCCTCACCGCCTACCTCCTCCTCGCCCCGGCCCTCGTGTTGGTTCTGGGCTTCCTGGCCTATCCAATCGGCTGGGAGGTGTGGGCCAGCCTGACCGACCGCTCGGTGGAGCGACTCTCTACCAACTACGTCGGGCTCTACAACTACGTGCTGTTCCTCAATGATCCGGATTTCTGGACCGCCGCCCGCAACACGCTCGGCTACCTGGTCCTGACGGGCACGCTCAAACTGGCGGTGGGACTCGTCGTCGCGCTGTCGCTGGGCCGGACCCGCCGCGGCCGGTCGGTCGCCCTCCTGGCCGCGTTCCTCCCTTGGACGTATCCCGCCGGGGCCGCCATGATCGGCTGGTCTCGGTTCTTGAGCCCCCCGGTGCACACCGCGTACAGCATCCCAATGGGAAACCTTGCCGCGGCGTTCGACAGATCGCTGGGTACCGGAACCTGGGGGTTCCTCACGCTGGTCGTCTTCAACATCTGGCGCGGGGGGTCGTTCACCGGCATCTTCCTGCTCGCGGCGCTGAAGGGCATCCCCCAGGAACTGTTCGATTACGCCGCGCTCGAGGTACGCGACGCGTGGTCGCACTTCCGTCAGGTGACGCTTCCCCTGCTGCGGCCGTTCCTTGCGCTGGCGGCGTTCCTCTCCCTTACCACCGCCGTCACCGACCTCGGAAACGCGTGGCTCCAAACGGGCGGGCGCGACGTGTACCCGATCATCTGGACCCATTCGTTCCAGTACGCGCTCCTCGCCGGGCAATGGGGAAAGGCCTCTGCCCTCTCGCTGATCCTGGTCCCGCTCCTCGCCGTGTTCCTCTTCGCCTGTTACCGTCTCTTCGAGCCCCTCGAGGACGCCCGGGCATGACCACCCCACGGCGGGGGCGCGCACGGTGGATTGTGCCGGCGATCATCGGCCTGGGAAGCCTCTTCCCCATCTACATGATCGGGGTGGAATCCCTGAAATCCGTCCGCGAGGACGTCACCGGCAATCCTCTGATTGTGCTTCAGCCAACGCTGAAGTGGTACCTCGGCCTCTTCGATCCGGTGACGTGGCTGCGGGGTGAGGTCGCCGTACGTCGGATCCCGTTCCTGGTCTGGCTGGGAAACACCGCGATCGTCACCGCGACCGCCCTCGCCGTCACGCTCGTCACCAGCGTGATGGCCGCGTACGCCCTGGGTCGGCTCCGCCCTCCCGGCTGGCGTGTCTGGCGGCGCGTCCTGTTCGCCACTTACCTGATCCCGCAGACGCTCTTGTTCCTTCCGATCTACAATCTCGTCTTCCGGCTCCACCTGGATGATCACGTGATGGCCCTGGTCCTGGTGTACCCGGTGCTGGCGGTGCCATTTTGCGTCTGGCTGTTGTCCGCGTATTACCAGCGGCTGGCGCCCGAGGTCGAGGAGTCCGCGTACATCGAGGGGGCCAGCCGGTTGACCGCGTTTCTCAGGATCATCCTCCCGATGAGCTGGCCCGCGGTGGTCGCCGCGGGGATTTTCGCCTTGGGAGTGATCACCAGCGACTCGATCTTCGCGTCGCTCTTTCTGCCAAATCAGTTCCATCAAACCCTCGCCGCCGGCCTGGGGGCGATGGGCCCGAGCATGGATAACCTCTCGGTGATCGCCGCGGTGAACCTCGCGGCGTTGTCCGTGATGCCCCTCGCCGCCGCGTTTGCCGGAGTGTACATCCGTGGGCTGACCGCCGCCATGGTCGAAGGGGCCTAACGGGACGGGCGCCCCGCCGCTGGGAACCGGGTCTGGCCGCGATGCGTAGGATCACCGGGAGTCTTCGCGAAGAGGGATGACATGGCTCAGCAGATGACGGCGCCGTTGGCGACGCACAGCGGGGGGACCTCGGGCCGGCGGGATCTGACCCGGCGGCGGCGCGAGATCCTCGGCGCCTACCTCCTGCTGGCCCCGGCGGTGCTGCTGGTGATGGGTGTACTCGCCTACCCCCTCGGCTGGGAGTTCGTCGTCAGCCTCACCAATGACTCCGTGCTTAACCTGTCGACCCGCTTCGTGGGGTTCAGCAACTACGCGGGATTCCTCTCCGACCCGGGGTTCTGGCGCGCCACGGCCAACACGCTCGCCTATCTCGTGATCACCTCCGTCCTCAAGATGGCCGTGGGCATTGCGATCGCGCTCCTATTGGCCCGGCCTTTCCCCGGGAGGCCGCTGGTGTTCATCGCGGCGTTTCTCCCGTGGGCGTACCCCGGTGGGCTGGGGGCGGTCGGCTGGTATTGGCTGATGCTCCCGCCGCTACACTCCGCATTCTCCGGGGCGATGTCGGACCTCCGGCTGTTCTTCGACAACCTGTTGGGCCTGGGCACCTGGGGGTTCATCAGCCTTGTCACCTTCAACGTCTGGCGCGGCGGCTCGTTCGTAGGCATCTTCTTGCTCGCCGCCCTCAACGGCATCCCGCAGGATCTGTTTGATTACGCCGACCTCGAGGTCAAAAACGCTTGGCGGAAGTTCTGGATGGTCATTGTGCCGCTGCTCCGGCCGTTTCTGGCCCTGGCGACGTTCCTCTCGTTCGTCGGTGCGGTCGTCGACCTGGGCAACGTCTTCGATTTGTCGGGGTTCCGGAATGTGTACCCGATCGTCTGGACCCAGGCGTTTCACCTCGCCATCATCGGGGGGGAATGGGGACAGGCGGCCGCCCTGTCGCTGATCCTGATGCCGGTGCTGGTGCTGATCCTGCTCGCCTGTTACCGCGTGTTTGAACCGCTGGAAGAGGACGCGGCGTGAACGCGCCAAAGCGCTTCGGCCGGCTGGTCCACGGGAGCCTCCTCGTGCTCCTCGCCGTGTTCAGCGTCCTCCCGATCTACTTCGTGACGCTCGAATCGCTGAAAACGACGAAGGAGGACGTCTTCGGGAACCCCTTCTACGTCCTTCACCCCACCCTGGATTGGTATCAGGATCTGTTCGCCCCCGTCGGCTACCTCCACTACGGCCAGATCATCCAGCCCGCGGTGCCCTTCCTGGTCTGGGCAGGAAACACCGCGATCGTGTTCAGCGTCGCCCTCGCCGTGATCCTCACCGCGAGCCTCGCCGCCGGGTATGCACTCGGCCGCATGCGGCCGCCGGGGTGGCGTTGGTGGCGGCGGGGGTTGTTGGCGACCTTCCTCATCCCGCAGACGATCCTGTTTCTTCCGCTGTACCAGATGGTGTTCCGCCTCCATCTCGACGACAATCTCATGGCGCTGGTGCTGACCTACCCGATGCTGGCGATCCCGTTCTGTGCCTGGCTGTTCTCGATCTACTTCCAGAAGCTCAGCCCGGAGATCGAGGAATCGGCGTATATCGAGGGGGCCAACCGCTTCACGGCGTTCCTGAAGATCATCCTGCCGATGAGCCGCCCGGTGGTCATCGCAGCGGGGCTGTTTGCGCTCGGGGTGATCAGCAGCGACTTCATGTTCGCCGGCGTCTTCCTCCCCAACGAGTGGCACCAGACCATCGCCGCCGGGATGGCGACGATGGACGTCAGCCTGGAAGACCTGACGGTGGTGTCCGGGGTGAGCCTGGGGGGCCTGCCCGTGCTCGTGATCGCCGCGCTGTTTGCCGGCTCCTACGTCCGCGGGCTGACCGCGGCGATGATCGAAGGCGCGTAGGTCGGAGGAACGGACCCGTGCGGCCGCGGCCGAGGCGCATCGGGATGATCACGCCGTCCTCGAACACCGTGGTGGAGCCACTGACCACGCGGATCCTGGCCTCATTGACGGATGCCGTAACCGTCCACTTCACGCGGGTCAGGGTGACGCACATCTCGCTCCAGGATGCGTCGCTGGAACAGTTCACGACCGACGCGATGCTGGCGGCGGCGCGGCTGCTCGCCGATGCGTCCGTGGACGTCATCGCCTGGAACGGCACCTCGGGGTCCTGGAAAGGGCTTGAGGCCGACCGCACGCTCGTCGCCGCCATCGAAGATGAGACCGGGGTGCCCGCAACGACCTCGACCCTGGATCTGCTCGAGGCCTGCCGCCGCCTCGAGGTCAGGCGGTACGGCCTGGCCACCCCCTATCTTCGCGACGTGCACGAGGCGATTCGCCGTACCTACGCGGCGGCGGGGCTCGAAGCCGTCGCCTCGGCGCACCTCGGGATCACGGTCAATCGCGAGTTTGCCGACGTCCCTCTGCCGCGGATCGACTCGCTGCTCCGCGAGGTCGCGGTGCCGGAGGCGCACGCCGTGGCGGTGGTCTGTACCAATTTCCCCGCGGCCGCGGTGGCGGCCCGGGTCGAAGAAGCCACGGGGCGGCCGGTCATCGACACGCTCGCCGCGACGGCCTGGCGCACGCTCCGGCTCGCGGGCCTCCGCCGCCCGATTGGGGGATTCGGACAACTTCTCGCCCGCCTCTAAGGCCCGCCGGACGGCAGGTCGGCCCTCGGCGGTCTACCCGCCGATCTGTCGGGTCAGCTCCTGGATCATCTGCGCGGCGAGCGGCAGGAGCCTCGCGGGGACGCCGCTGTCTCGGGCGAAGTCGAGGGCGAGGCCGGTGTCCTTGACCAGGATGTCCAACGTCGCCTTCCCGGTCTGGTCGCTCTCGATCCAGGTCCGAGCCGTCGACCAGTGCTCGACGACCCAGGTGGTGCCCGTGCAGGTCTTGAGCACCTCCCAAAGCCGCTCGATCGGCACCCCCGTGGTCTCGGCCATCGCCGCGACCTCGCGCGCCGCGAGAAAGCTCACCGTCAGCAACACCTGATTCGCCATCTTGACCGCGGTGCCGGCGCCGACGTCGCCGACGTGCTCGATCTGTGAGCCCATCGCCTCAAGTACCGGCAGCGCCGGCGCCAGGTCCTTGGGGGCCGCGCCGACGATGATCGTCAGCGTCCCGTCCTCCGCCCGGGCCCGACCGCCGCTGACCGGAGCGTCAAGGAACGGGAACTCGCGTTCCCGCGCGGCGGTTCCGAGCCGACGCATCGGCCCGACGCCGATGGTGCTCATGACGATGACGGTGGCCCCCGGCTTCGCCTGCGCCAGGACCCCGTCCTCCCCGAGCACCACCTGCTCGGCTTGGGCGGGCGTGCGCACCATGACCACGACCGCGTCCGCCAGGCGTGCCGCCTCGGCCGCGGTCGTGGCGGCGTGACCCCCGGCCTGGGCCAGCGCGCGGCAGGGATCTCCACGCAGGTCGAACCCGACGGCTTCAAACCCGCGGCGGACGAGGTTCTTGGCCATGGGGAGGCCCATCTCCCCCAGCCCGATCATTCCCACTCGCTTCATTGGCGCTCTCCCCGCTGGTGCATGTAGACGACGCGCCCGCGGCTCAGGACGAGCCGCACCCGGGCCATCGCCCCGATCTCGCTGAGCGGATCTCCCTCCACGCCGATCACATCGGCGACCTTCCCCGGGGCCAGCACCCCCAGCGTCTCACCAAGCCCGAGCGCCGTGGCCGGCCACACCGTGGCCGCGCGGATTGCGCGGATCGGACTTTCGCCAAGCGAAACCACCCAGGCGAGCTCATCGGCCAAACATCCGTGCACGGCGTCCGTTCCCAAGACGTACCGGAGCCCCCGAGCGATGACCCGGCGGGCGGTGGCGCAGGCCGCCTCGCCGAGGGCACGCAGCCGGGCGAGCTCGGCGGGGTCCGTGCCGAACGCGTGCCCGTGGGGACCGCAGAGCACGCCGAGGGTCAGCGTCAGCAGGACGTCGTGGCGGCCGATCAGATCCAGATCGTCCTCCGTGAGGAACCACCCGTGCTCGATGACGTCGAGGCCCCCGCCCAGCGCGGCGGCAACGCCCGCTCCTCCCACCAGGTGGGCGGCAACCGGCCGGCCGGCGGCGTGCGCCGGCCGCACCGCCGCCGCCACCTCAGCCTCGCCATAGTAGCAGGTGGTCGGCTCAACGGCCGGATCGCCCGCGCCGTCCGACACGAAGAGTTTCACGAAGTCCACCCCCTCCGCGATGTTCGACGCGGCCGCCCGGGCGATCTCGGCGGGATCGTCGGTGAAGACCGAGGCCACCGCCCCGCCCCGACTGCGGGGCGATCGAATCGCTCGCCCGGCCGCCCGCAGGCGCGGGGCGACGATGCGCCCATCCTCAGCTTCCCGGCGCAGCACGAGATCCACGCCGTGCCGATCCCCGCACAGCCGAAGGGTCGTCACCCCCGCGCGGAGATCCTCTTGGATCCGGGCGATCCCCGCGGCCAAGGACTCGGCCGGGGGAACCTGGACCTGAGCTCCCAAATCGCCCCACCGGGTATCGATGCCGACGTGGGAGTGAAAATCGATCAGGCCGGGCAGGAGTGTGCATCCGGGCAGCGAGAGCGTGACGTCGGGCGAGCGGGTCGATCCCCGAAGTTGGCCGGCGGCAGGCGGCGGTAGGCTCCCACCGATCCCGGCGATGCGCTCGCCCTCGACCACCAGCCTCCCGGGACGGCGTGGGTCCTCTCCCACGCCGTCGATCATCTGGTCCGCCTCGATCCGGATCACCGGGAGCCGATCACTTCACCGCGGCGCTCGTAATCCCGGAGATGAACTGGTCGAGGAAGAGGCTGTAGAGGATGGCGACCGGAATCCCCACGAGCAGGGCGCCCGCCATGAGCGAGCCCCAGAAGTAGACGTCGCCCCGGATCAGGTCGGTGGCGACCCCGAGCGGAACCGGCTTCTGATCGCCCACGGACACGAACACCAGCGCGTAAAGGAAATCCTGCATCGTCAGGGTGAACGCGAAGATCACCGCGGTGAGAATGCCCGGCCAGCTCACGGGTATCACGGTCCGGATCAGGGCAGCAAAACGCCCGCACCCGTCCACCAAGGCCGCCTCCTCGATCTCGGGCGGAACCGTTTTGAAGAACCCGCTGAGCAGCCAGGTGCAGAACGGGATCGTGAAGGTGGGGTACACGAGCACGAGCGCCCATTTGGTATCGATGAGGTGCGTGATCCCTACGATCCGGGCGAGCGGGATGAACAGCAGGATGGGGGGGACCAGGTACCCAAGGAAGATCGCGATCCCCATGTTCTCCGCGCCGGGCAGGCCCACGCGTGCCAGGGCGTACCCGGCCGGAATCCCCGTCAGGAGGGTGATCGCCGACACCCAGAAGGCGATCTGCGCCGTGTTGGACACCCAATAGCCGTACTGGGTGTGCTGAAACAGATACGTGAAGTGCTGGAACGTCGGAGGTTGAATGAACCAGAACGGCGAGGCCGCGGGGTTCACGAGGTCGGCATCGGTTTTGAAGGCCGTGACGCCCATCCAAACCACCGGGAACAACGCGATCACGACGAACGGCAGCAGGCCGGCGTAGACGAGGATGTGCTTGCGGATCTCCCGCGTCTCCGCCCGCCGCGCTCCCGCCGTCGGGAGCGCCGGGCTGGATCGAAGGGTTTCCAAGCCGCTCACAGGGCCTCCCGCCTCCGCAGCGTCCGGAGCAGGAAGTAGACGATGGGAAGCAGGATCGGGAACAAGATCAGCGAGATCGCCGCGCCCCGCCCCAGCGCCCCGGCCTGGATACCGATCTCAAACGCGCGCGTCGGCAGGATCTCCGTCGAGTTCATCGGCCCTCCCATCGTCAACAGATAGACGATGCTGAGATCCGACAGCGTGAACACGGTGTCGAACAGCAGTCCCACAAAGAGGATCGGCGCGATAATCGGCACAATGATGTAGTGCCAGCGCAGGAAGAAGTTTGCCCCGTCCACCTTCGCCGAATCGAGGAGCTCCAGCGGGACCGAGGACATCCCCGCCATCAGCACGATCGCGCCGAAGGGAAATCCGCGCCACACGTTGACCGAGATCACCGCCGCCATCGCCAGCCCGGGTTCCCCCAGCCAGTTCGGCCACCCGCTCATCAGGTGGAGGTGGTTCGCGACCCAGTTCAGCGTGCTGAACTGGGGATCGAACGCCCATTTCCAGGCGAGCGCGGTGATGACGACGGGAAGCGTCCACGGGAGCACAACCAGCGACCGGATCAACCGCCTGCCGCGGACGTCCTGGATGAGCAGGAAGCCGAGCATTCCGCCGAGCAGGGCCTTCGCGATTCCGGCGATCACCGTGAACATCACCGTGTTGCGGAGGGCCTGGCGGACCGAGCTGTCCTGAAAGATCGCGACGAAGTTCTGGAACCCAACGAACCGGGCAATCTGGTTGCCGACGGACGCGTCGCTGAGGCTGAGGTACAGGGAGAAGAAGAACGGGGCGCCCACCAGCACGGCCATGTAGATGACGGCCGGAGCCAGCAGGGAATAGCCAAAGATGAGGCGCTGGCGAGTAAACGATCCCCGCCTGGCGTGCGCTCGGGTCCCCACAGCCAGCTCGACGTTCGCCACCCGGCTCCCGCCTCACCCCATCATGGGAACGCGCCCGGCGGACTCGCTGCTCCTGACCTGCGGAGTCCGCCGGGCGCCAGATCTCAACTTACTTGTACTTGGCGTAGATACCCTTGATCTGTCCCAACCCCCAACTGATCGAGCTCTCCAAGCTCTCCCCGTGACAGTATCTCGCCAACATATCGGGGACGACGAACGTGGAGAGGACCTCCGAGGCCGGAGCCGTGGCCGGTCCCGGGTACCCAAAAACCAGCGCAACCTTGTCCCAATCCTGAATCAGCGCGAGCTTTGAGGGATATCGGTCAAGGCCCGGCATCGGCTTCTTGTACCATGCCTTCAGGTACGGCATGTTATACCCTTTGCTCGCCACGAGCGAGAACTTCACATCGCCGCCGTACTCCTCGAGGAAGGCCTTCGCCCCCGCCTGGTTCTTCGAGAAGTTCCAGATCCCGAGGATCGTCGGGTCAACGACCGCGGCACTCCGCACCGACCCTTTCGGCTCGTCGCCGGGAACGCCCGCGTTGACCGAGGCGAACAGCTTGGGGTTACTCTCCTCAATGGAGAAGAGCGACGAGAGGGCGTCGTGGATGTAGATGGCAACCCCCGAGTCCAGGTACCGGTTGTCCGAGACGTTGTCCCAGGAGAAGACTTCACTGGTCATCCCTTCCGACCAGAGGGCCTTGCTGAAGTCCATGGCTTCCCGAAGCGCCTTCGAGTCCCAGGCCAGCTCCTTCCCAGACGGATCGGTCTCGTGCACCCCGAAGGCGTAGAACACGGCCCGCCAGTTATGGTTCGAGTCGTTGCAGTGGGAGATGGCGAAGCCGGCGGGGTGGCCATTCTTCTTCCCGACCGTCGCCGCCTTTCGAAGGTTTTCCCAGGTCGACGGGAGCGGGAGACTATATTGCTGCCACAGGTCCCCCCGCCACATCATCGGCTGCGGGATGTAGAACTCGGGAACCGCGTACCATTGACCGCCGACCACCGAGACGTTTTGGGCCATCGGCAGCCAACCGCCGGCGGCCTTCCCCAGTTTGTCGCAGATGTCGGTGACATCCACCATGTGCTTGTAGTAGAGGGTGGTCTGGATCTGCCCGTTCATCTGGAAGATGTCGTGCCCGGCCCCCGCGGCGAGCTCCGCCGCGATGCGCGCGGGAAGATCGTCGATGCTGATGTGGTCGACCCGCACATCGACCCCGTTGGTCTTGCCCCAATCGACGGCGTACTTATCGAACGCGGTGTCGTACGCGGGGACGAAATGGCTCCAGGTCAGGATGCGAAGCGTTGTCCCTTTGATCTGCGCAGGGGCGACCCCCGTCTCCCACGGCGCCAGCCGCAGTAGGGCTCCCCCGGCCACCCCAGCCCCCGCCGCGGTCAAGAACTGTCTTCGGTTGAGCTTGCTGCGCGAGCGCGATCCGAAAGCGCCACTCATTCTCAGCTCCCTCCCCCTGGCCCCCTCGCGGGCGGCCTACGTTCTCACACGCACACGCTGGTTCTTCGCTGAATGTACGTAGATACGTGATCCAAAGTTCGCCTACGCCCCGGGGGCTTCCTTTTCCTCCTGAACGCCGTGAGCAATGTTTGGCCGTGGGTGGAATCGTCCACCGGCAGGCGCGCCGGCCGGGTCCGATTGTTCGGGTTTTACCGGATCGCCCCCCCGTGCGGCGGCCCGACTCACCGATTCAGGCCAGCGGATTGGGCACCAACGCCGCATCGTACTCGTGCACGATCGATCGGCGGAGGCGGGGATCCTCCAAGCTGACACGAAATCCGTCCCCATACCGGAGGGAGCCCCCACGGGTCGGCACCGTTCCCGAAAATACCAAGACGGCCCCCCGCTCCGGCAGGCGCCCGGCGAGTCGATCGAGCCAGTAGGTTGGCGAGAGGAGCTCGTTGAGTGGGGCGTCCTGGTAGGCATACCACGTTCCCTGCTCTCGCACCCATGCGCGCAGGATGAGTTCGTCGACGTGCCCGGCGACCTCCCGATAATCCCAGGCTGTGCCGGCCACGACGTTTGGGCAGATGCGCTTTGACAGTTCGATCGAGGTGGCTTCCACCTCGCGATCGGTGTGGTCGCTACCTACGGTGAGGGCGACGCGCTCCCTGGTCGCGACCAGCACGTACTCGACCTCGCCCGAGCTCTGGGGCGAGTAGATCTCGATCCGATCGCCCTGTGTCAGCATCGTCTGCGCGACGGTGAAGGTGATCGGCACGTCGGTGGGGGCAGGGATCCCCAGGGCGCGCATCTCGTTCACGTGCGCCTGGACGGCCGCCATGTCCCGTCCGGCCCATCCGCCGTTGATGATCGCGTAGACTTCCGGCGTCCACCGCCACGCCCCCCCCGCCGCGACCATCTCCAGCACGACCCGCATCATCCACCCCCCCTTTAACTCCCGAGCGGATCCCCCGGCGTCTTCCTCAAATTGGCGAGCGTCGCGCCGACGCCTCCCCGAGCCCGTCGACCCGCGCCCCGGTGCGTCCGACGGGGCCGTTGTACCGGGCCCGGCCTCATCCGGCGACCGCGACCGGGGAGGCGCCCCGCCCGAGGAGGCCGCGAACCGTAAACACCCCCACCGCCCCCACCCCGCCGCCGACGAGCAGCCCGATGGACAGCCCCCAGGCCCCAATGATCCCACCCATCATCAGCGCACCAAAAGGGGCGAGCCCGTTAAACACCATGGCATAGGCGCTCATGACGCGCCCCCGAAGCGCGGCCGGCGCCTCCAACTGCACCGTGCTGTTCGCGGTCGCGGTGAACATCACCATCCCCATTCCGCCGAAGAACAGCTCGACCCCGGCGAGATCCGGCCGGGCGACCTGGCTGAGGGCGATCAATGCGGCGCAGAGCAGGATCGCCCCCCAGAGCAGGTAGGACGAGCGAGGGCCGAACCCGCTCGTCCAAGCCACGGCGAGCGAACCGACCAGCGCCCCCAGCCCCTGGGCGGCCAGGAGGAACCCGAACCCGCTCGCGTCAAGGTGGAGCTGAGCGTGCGCCAGCACCGGGACGAACACGTTGAAGTTCATCGCGAACAAGCTGAGCGCGGCCAGCGTGACCAGAACCCGGAGGACGGTCGCCGAGCGCCGGATGAACTCCATTCCTTCGGTGATCCCCATCAGGAGGCCCACCGCCGGGGCCACGCGGATCGTGGGGACGACCCGCATCGCGCCGAGCGCGGCGATCACCGCGATGAAGCTCGCCGCGTTGGCGAGAAACGCCGCTCCCACCCCCCAAGCGGCGATCATCAGCCCGGCGAGTCCCGGGCCGATCAACCGCGCGCCGTTGAACACCGATGAGTTGAGGGCGATTGCGCCGGTGAGATCGTCGGTCCCGCCGACCATCTCCACGATGAACGATTGTCGGGCCGGCACGTCAAAGGCGTTCACCGTGCCGAGCAGCGCGGCCAGCAGCGCCACGTGCCAGTACCGGACGTGGCCGGTGACCGTCAGCAGCCCGAGCGTCAGCGCCAACAGCAGAAACAGGGACTGCGTGGCCATGATCAAGGTGCGTTTCGGCACACGGTCCACGAGCACCCCAGCGGGGAGCGACAGGAGCAACACGGGGAACCACTGGAGCGCGTTGATCACGCCGAGGAGGAACGGAGATCGTGTCAACGTTAGGACCAGCCACGCTTGCCCGACGGTCTGCATCCAGGTCCCGATCAGCGAGACCCCTTGCCCGGCGAAGAACAGCCGGAGGTTCCGGTGGCGCAGCGGGGACAGCACCGGAGAGCGGGGGCGCCCGCCCCGCGTCGCGGTCACCCGGGCCAGAGCCCCAGCCGTTGCGCTCCGGCCACCAGTGTACGGGTATAGGGATGCTGGGGGGCGGCGAACAGCTGCCGGGTGTCGGCCGATTCGACGACCTGCCCGGCCCGCATCACGTGAACCCGGTCGCAGGTTTGGGCCACGATCCCGAGATCGTGGGTGATCAGGAGCAGCGACATGCCGAGGTCGCGCTGCAGCCGGCCGAGGAGATCGAGGATCTGCGCCTGGACGGTGACATCCAAGGCCGCCGTCGGTTCGTCGGCGATGAGGAGTTCCGGGCCGGGGGCGATCGCGGCCGCGACCAGGACGCGCTGCCGCTGCCCCCCGGACAGCTCGTGCGGGTACCGCCGGAGCAGCCCGGGGTCCAACCCCACCCGGGTGAGGGCTTCCGCCGCCCGGTCGCGCGCCCCGCGGCGGCCGAGGTGGGCGACGATCCCCTCCATCACCTGGTCGCCGATGGACATCACCGGATCGAGCGCCGAGCCCGGCTCTTGGAAGATGATGGCAATCCGCCGTCCCCGATACCGCTGCATCTGTCGTTCCGAGAGCGGCACAAGGTCGACGCCATCGAGCACGATCGTCCCGGCGGTAATCTTCGCGGGCACCGGAAAGAGCTTCAGTATCGCGTAGGCCGTCATCGATTTGCCGGCGCCCGAGGCCCCGACCAGGGCCACGGCCCGCCCGGCCGGCACGTCCAGCGAGACGTCCTCGAGCACCGGCACGTCACCGGAGGGCTTGGGTATGACGACGGAGAGTCCCGCGATTCGGAGCTCTCCGTGCGACGCCGCGGTCATGAGGGGCTATGGGATCGGCGCGGGAGCCACTCTTCGAAGATGACGTAGAGGGTCGGGATCAGGAGCAGGGTTAGGCCCGTGGAGACGGTCAGCCCCCCGATCACCGCGCGCGCGAGCGGCATGTTGGTCTCGCTCCCCTCGCCGAGCCCGACGGCCATCGGGATCATCCCGAGAATCGTGGCGAGTGCGGTCATGAGGATCGGGCGGAGTCGGGTGCGGCCCGCCTTGAGCACAGCCTCCCGCAGCGCCAGGCCGCGATCCTGGAGCTTGTTCGCGTAATCGACGAGCAGGATACCGTTCGAGACGACGATGCCGACCATGGTGATCACACCCATGAAGGACATGATCGAGAGCGTCGTGTGGGTCAGCAGCAGCATCCAGATCACACCGATGATCCCCATCGGCACCGTGAACATAATGACGAAGGGATCGACCAGGGACTGGAACTGCGAGGCCATGATCATGTAGACGAGCATCAAGGCCAGCGCCATGGCGAGCCCGAGGCTGCCAAACGCGCTCTGCTGCTGTTCGGTCTGTCCGGCCATATGGTAGGTGAATCCCGCGGGAAATGGGAAGTGGTTCAGGCGGTCCACAACCTCCTGCGACACCGCCCCCAGCGGCCGGTCCACGACGTTCGCCGTGATGTCGATCACCCGCTGCTCGTTCTTCCGGTTGATCTGGAGGGGCTCACTGCCGAGCGAGATGTTGGCGACGTCCCGCAGCCGGATCGGTACGAGGGGGCCGGTGGACGGCGCGGAGCCGGGGCCCGGGTCGGCGATCGCGGCCAGCGGGACGTTCCCCAGATCTTCGGTGTGCGTCCGGTACTGGTTCATCAGCTGCACGACGATGTTGTACTCGTTGCCGGTGATCGGGTCGATGAACTGGCTGGCGGTGGCAACGTTTCCCGACATCGCCGTGTTGATCGCATTGGCGATGGACGTCGACGACAGCCCGAGCTGGGCTGCCTTTTCCTGGTCGACGTTGACCGTGAAATCGGGGTAGTCGCCCCGCGGAGTCACCTGCACGTCCGCCGTGCCGGGGATCCCCGTGACGATGCTCGCGATCTCCTGGGCGACCTGGGCACCGACCTGCTGGTCAAATCCCAACAGCTGGATGTCGACCGGCGCCGCGGACCCAAAGTTCACCACGCGGTTCTGCAGCCCCCCGGTCTGCACAAACATCTGCACGCCAGGAAACTTCCCCTGCAGCGCCTTGCGCATGGCGTTGGCGAGCTGATCGGTCGATTGGCGCCGCAGGGTCGGTGGCACCAGCCGCACCTCGACGTTGGCATTGTTCGGCCCCGCGTTGGATCCGAACCCGCCCGAGGACGGCACGCCGGAGTTCGTGTAGATCGTCACGATGTCTCGCGCCGGAATGACCTGACGCATGATCCCGGCAACCTGCTCGGCCAACCCCGACGTCACTTGCACCGCTGTGCCCTGCGGCGCCTCCAGGCTCACCTCGAACTGGCTCTCATCGGTCGCCGGGAAGAACTCTGTCCCGATCCCCCGGGCGGCCAAGAGAGAAAAAGCCAAGATCACGGCGATCCCGGCGAGCACCGGCCCCCGGTGGCGCAGCGTCCACCCCAGGGCCGCCTGGTACCCCTCGTCGAGCCGCTCCATCAGCCCCTCGCTCCAGCGGTTGAAGCGCGCCAGGGACCCTTTTGCCTCCGATGGCGCCCCGGACCCCGCCACGCGGAGCAGCCGGGTGCTCAGCACCGGGTCGATCGTCATCGACACCACGTAGGACGCGGCGAGGGCGAAGACGATGGTCAGCGCCATCGGCACGAACAGCCGCTCGGCGATGCCGCTCAGGAACACCACCGGGAAGAACACCGCGATCGTGGTGGCCGTGGAGGCCAGGACCGGCAGCCCCACCTCCTCCGTCGCGGTGATCACCGCCTGCAGGACCGTGCGGCCGGGGACGAGGAGATGGCGCATGATGTTCTCGCGCACGACGATCGCGTCATCGACCAACCGCCCCATGGCCAGCGTCAGCCCGCCGAGGGTGAAGACGTTCAGCGTCTGGCCCGAGAAATAGAGCAGCAGCAGCGCGCTGGCCACGGAGAGCGGGATCCCCAGCCCGACGATGAACAGGCTCCAGAAGCTCCGTAGGAAGACCAGCACGACGAGAAACGTCAAGCCCGCGCCGATCACCGCCTCGTGCCCGAGGGTGGTGATCGCCGCACGGATGTAGCGCGACTGATCGAAGCCGACGTCCAGGGTCACCCCGGGCGGCAGCGCGGTCAGGTGCGGGAGCGCCGCGCGCAGGGCGTTGACGGTCTGGATGGTGTTGGCGTCCGGCTGCCGGCTGACGAACATCAGCACGCCGGGCTTGCCGTCGACGTGCACGATCTGGGTCTGGTCGGCCGCTGCGTCCGCAACCTGCGCCACGTCCCGGATGTGCACCGGCACCCCTTGGTGCGTGGCGACGACGACGTTCTGGATCGCGGGAACGTTCTGCAGCAGCGTGGGGACGTTCAACTGATAGTCGATCCGGGTGTTCCGGAGGCTCCCGGACGGGATCAGCGCGTTGTACCGGGTGAGCGCATCCTGGACGTTCTGCAGCGTCAGCCCCGTGGCGACCAACTTGTGGGGGTCCACGCTAACGTTGAACTGGCGGACCAGGCCGCCGTTAACGAACGCCTGGGACACCCCGGGGAGGCGCTCCAGCTGCGGCTCGATGGTGTTGAAGGCAAGGTCGTACAACTGCCGGGCGTCGAGCCCCCCGCCCCTCACGACCACCTGCGCCACGGGAATATTCGATACGTCAAACTTCAAGACGAAAGGCTGGCTGACCCCGGTCGGCAGCGACCGCATCACCCGCTGGACGTTCTGGATGATCTCGACCTCGGACGTATTCAGGTCGGTTCCCCAGTTGAACCACACCTGGACATTGCTGGAGCCCTGGCGGGTGGTGGAGAGGATCTGCTGCACGCCGGCCACCCGGGTGACGGCCTGCTCGATCGGATAGGTGACCGTGCGCTCGACCGCCTCCGGACTCGCGCCGTTGTAGTTCGTGATCACCGAGATCACGGGGATGGTGATCTTGGGGAAGAGGTCGGTCGGCAGACGGGAGAGCGCAATCTGGCTGAGCACCACGACGGCGATGCATGCCATCAGGATGAAGATCGGGTTGCGGGTCGCCCCGCGCGTGAGAAACATCGAGGCCCGCTACAGCCCCCCCACCGGGACCGCCCTGACCCGCTGGCCCTCGCGCACCAGATCGGCCCCTCGGGCGATCACCTGATCGCCATCATCGAGCCCGGCGGTGACCTCAACGACATCCCCGGTTGCCCGGCCCACCACGACCTGACGCTTCGTCACCGCCCCATCCTTGACCACCCAGACGAAGTGCTGGTCGCCCACGGTGATCAGCGCGCCGAGCGGCACCACGAGGACGTTCTTGTCCGCGCCGGCGGACAGCTGGGCCGTGGCATACATCCCGGGCCGGAGCAGATGCCCGGGGTTCGCGATGTCGATTTCCACCTGAACGGTCCGAGTCGCTTGATCCGCCCCGCCGGCGATCCGGCTCACCACTCCCCGAAATGTCTGCGCGGGGTAGGCGTCGACAACCACCTGGACCGCCGCGCCCTTGTGGACGGCGGCGATTTGTACCTCGGTCACGTTCACGGCCACGTCAATCTGATCCAGGTCGGCGATCGTCAGGATCGGGGTCGAGGTTCCCGGGGTGACGTACGCGCCCGGGTCCAGGCTCCGGCTGACGACGATCCCGTCGAAGGGAGCCATGATCGTGGCCTCCGCCGCGCCCAAGCGTGCGTTCTCCAGCGCGGCCGTTTGGCTTGCCGCCTGCGACTGCTGGGTCCGCACCTGGGTCACCGCGGACGCCTCCTGCTGAACGGCGGCCGCGGCCTGAGCCTCCGCCTGAGCAATCTGGGCCTCGGCAACCTTCACCTGCGCCTGGGCGGCTTCCAGGCTTGCCTGACCGGTCTCGACCTGAGCGGTGGCATCATCGAGGCTTTGTTGCGCGGCGGCGCCTTGCTTGACGAGATCCGCCGTACGCCGCTGGGTCACTTCGGCGTCGACGAGCGTGGCGTGGGCCTTCACGACACCGGCTTTGGCGTTCGCCAACTGCGCCTGCGCGTTCTGCTGCCCGGCGATGGCATTCAGCACCTGCGCGTGAGCCGCCGCCACCCCCACCCTCGCCGTCTGGACGCCATTCTCAGCGGCCAGCGCGGTAGCCTGGGCCTGGGCAGCCTGGGCGTCGAGTTGCGCGTGGTCGACCACCGCCACCACCTGCCCGGCCCGCACGGGGTCGCCGGGGCGGGCCGCCACGGACAACAGGTAGCCCGCGGTCTTGGTGTAGATGACCGCCGTTTTGAGCGAGGCGATGTTGGCGGTCAACTGCAGGGTGACCGGGATCGTCATCCGCTTCGGGTGGGCGACCCCCACCAGCGGGGGGGGCGGGGTGCGCCCTTTGACGGACGCCGCAGGCGGGGGATCGGCGCTCGCCGGCCGGTTGGTGGGCGCGGGGACCGTCCCGCGGCCGATCAGCAATCCCACGCCCAAGGCGGCCACCACGATGGGGATCCAGACCCACGACCGCCGCATCAAGATCCTCCCCCGAGCCCCGCGGCGATCCCGGAGCATCCGGCGGGAGCGCCGAGCCGGCGCAGCTCTCGCACCTGTCGCGCGAGCTGCCGCTGCAGCCGCCCCAACTGCTGCACTTTTCCCCGAACCGATTGCAGCTGGTCCTCCGTCACTCGCAGCGCGCTCTCCAGGGCCTTGTTGCGTCTCGCCGGATCGGCGTCTGTTTGGGCCGCCGACAGGTACCGCTCACGCGCCTCGTCGGCGTCGAGGATCCGCTTGATCTCGCTCAGGGACAGCCCGAGGAGTTGTTTCAGGTTCTTGATCCGCCCGATCCGCTCGAGATCCGCCGTGCTGTACAGCCGCTGCCCACCCGTCAACCGTTCGGTGGGCACGAGGATGCCGATCTCGTCGTAGTAATGTAACGTCCGCTGGGTGAGCCCCGTTCGCTGGCAGACCTCCCCAATCTGATAGAACGTTGTCATGCCGTGCCCTCGCCCTCCCATGTTAGTATCCCGTCGCTCGGCGCATACGTGTCCATTTTAGGAGGACCTTACGTTGGTGTCAATCGCCTTCCGTTGACGTGAGGTCGGGGCAGACACCGCCTACGCGCCCGCGCCGAGCACCGGTGCTGCGCCGGCGGCGAGCAATGCTGGGAGATGCGTGTAGAGGTACAGCACACGCTGCCGGACCCGATCCCGCACGGTGTCGGCGCGACAGGTCGACCCTGCGACGCGCCCCGAGGCCGCGATGTGCGCGAACGCCTGCGCCATCGCCTGCTGAACCTCCGGCACCTCAGGACGGCCCGGGTATCCCATCGACTGTGCGAGATCGGACGGGCCGACAAAGAAGACATCCACCCCCTCCACCTCCAACATCTCGTCGAGATGGCGGAGCCCCTCTTCGTCCTCGAGTTGGACGCACACCAACGTCTCCCGGTTGGCCGCCTCCACATAGCCGGCCATCGGCACGCCCAAACCGTACCCGGCCGGCCGGGTACTCGCGGCGAGGCTACGGGATCCGAGCGGATGATACTTCACCGCCTCCACGACCCGACGTGCATCGCCGGCGGTGCGGATATGGGGAACCTGCACACCCAACGCCCCGCATTCCAGCACGTGGAGGATCGCCTCCGCGTGGTTGCCGGCCGGGCGGGCGAGCGGGGTGATCCCGCTCGCCTCCGCGGCCCGAACCATCTCCTCGACACTCTCGCGAGAGATTGTCCCGTGTTCGCAATCGATCAGCACCCAGTCGAATCCGAGACGGCCGAGCATCTCGACGATTTGGGGCGAGGGAATCATCACCGAGACGCCGCGCGCCGGCTGGCCCGCCAGCAACTTTGCCTTCATTAGATTGCGCATCACCGGCCCCACCTCCGTTGTCGCGCCGTCTCCCGGACGTCGCGGCATCCCCGGCCGCAGGGGCGCCCGCCCCGCGCAGGCACGTTTCCCGGGGATATCGATGGGAGAGCATTCCCCCACGCCGGATCGATCGCCTTTGGGACATCGATCGTTCGGATGATTCGATTCCCCTCAATTTCAGTCGCGCCGGGGCGTCATTTGATCCCGCGGACGAAGCCTCCCCACTCCCGGTGGTGTAATCTTCCCTCTGAGACCGAATCCGGGCGAACAGGAGACCTGACCGATGGATATCTCGCTTTTCCAGAATGAGCGGCTGCGCGGCTTCCGCTGTGAATGCTCAGGGCACGTGGCGGCCGGGTGGCGTCTCGAAAGCTACTGGGCCGAAGATGAGGCGGTCTGCACGTGGTACCCGCGGACCATCCCCGCGCTCAGCTCCCCGGAGGCGATCGAGGATCGGACCCTGGCGGATCTCATCGTCTGCCACTGCCTCGGGACGGCCGTGGCCGCCGCCCGCCTGGCCGACGGCCCGCAAGGCGACCCGGCGTCGAGAATCCGGTACGCGGCCGCCTCCCTGCGGATGACCTATCTCAGCCCGGCGACGGCCAACACCCCGCTCACGCTTCGGGCCAGGGTCCGGGAATTGGACGACGGCACCACGACGCTGACCTGCTCGTTGTTCACGGACGTCGAAGAAACCGCCCGAGGAGAAGTGGTCGCCGTTCGCGTTCCCGCCCCTTAACCCGGGTTGCCTCTTTTGCACCCCCGCGTCGGCGGGTCTCCGGCTCCCACCGTCGGGACAGGAGATCTTGCATGGGTGGCGAATCCCCGAAACCAAAGAACCCGGCTCGAGGATTGACCCGGGGGAAAGGAGGCCACGGATGCGCAAGCTCATGGCGGCCGTGGTCGTAGGTTTGACGGTTGGCATCCTAACGACAGCGGCGCTTGCATGCAACGATGCCTATAACACCAACCAACCGCAAAACGATCAGCCAATGGTCCAACAACCACTGCCGAACCACAGCTCGTAACCGGCACACGGAGCGTTCGAGTTAGGTCCTCTCGGCGGCCGGGGATCCCCGGCCGCCGAGAGGTTTCCCCTCCCCGATCGCGGCTCACCTGCGGCGTGGCGTTCTGGCCAGTCGACGAAAGGGTCCTCCCGTCAGGCGCGTCAGGATCCACTCCGTCCGCAGAGTGGCCCCCAACTGCTTATAAAATCGAATGGCGGGAGCGTTCTCCCTGAGCACGATCCATTCCATCCGCCCGCACCGCTTCCGCGCGGCGATGTGGGCCATGGCGATGAGCAATGCCTTGCCCGCCCCCTGGCGCCGGCAGCGGGACAGCACGAAGAGATCTTCAATGTAGAGCGTGGGGCGGCCGAGGAACGTCGAGTAGGCAAAGAAGTAGAGCGCGAACCCGATGGGTTCCCTTCCGCGCCAACAGAGCAGGGTATGAAAATACGGGCGCTGCCGGAACCCGTCCCGCCGGAGGCTCGACACGGTGGCCTTGACCTCGCGCCTCAGCCCTTCATACCGTGCCAGCCCTTGCACGAGCTTGAAGATCGTCGGTGCATCGCGGACGGTGCCGGTCCGGATTCGAAATGGCTGCCGGGCGGGAGCGCGCGCCGTATCGCTACCCCCGCCCAACGCCGCGTCGACGCATATGGAAGGAATGGGCATCCAACGTTGTCATCCTCCTCCCCCGCCCTTCAGGGTCGTGATCGTGGTGATCATGTCGAGGGGCCGCTCGGCAGGACAATGCGCCTAGCGTGCGATAGGGGTGTCCGTGCGGCCCCCCCATTCCGCCCACGACCCGTCGTACACGGCGGTGTGATCCCGACCGAGGAGGAAGAGGCCAAAGGCCAGCACCGCGGCGGTCACCCCGGAACCGCAACTCGCGATCGCCGGACGGTGCAGATCCAATCCGATCGCCTCGAACGCACCCCGCAGCCCTTCGACGGGCAGCAAGGCTCCATCGGGCCCGAACAGATGGTCATACGGGAGGTTGAAACTCCCCGGGATGTGGCCAGACCTAACCCCCGGGCGCGGCTCCGGCTCGGCCCCAACGAAGCGCCCGTGCGAGCGTGCGTCGACCACCTGCTCCCCCTGCCCCGACAGAGTTTGACGGACGCGATCAAGGTCGGCGGCAAGTTCCGACCGATAGCGCGCGTGGAACCGACACGCCTGAGGCCTTGGCTCGCCCGACTCGACCGGGCGGCCCTCCTCCCGCCAGCGGGGGAGGCCGCCGTCCAGCACCGCGACGTTATCGTGACCAAAGGCCCGAAAGGTCCACCAAACCCGTGCGGAGGCGACAAGGTGGCGGCCGCCGTAGACCACGACGCGATCCCCACCGGCGATACCGAGCGCCCCCACGGCCGCGGCGAAGGATTCCGCGTCCGGGAGCATGTGCGGGAGGGGCGTGCGTTGATCGGCGATCGCATCGATATCGAAAAATACGGCTCCGGGAATATGAGCCTGACAGAACTCGCCTCGAGCGTCACGGTGGAGGGTCGGCAAGTACCATGTGGCATCGATGACGCGGAGGTCACGCTCGCCCAGGTGCGAAGACAGCCATGCCGGGCTGACCGCCGGGTGTAAGGACTCCGTCATCGCTCCACTCCCGTCTCGGCGGAAACCTTTCCGTACACCATGTGTGTCCCCATCGGGGTCGCCCTCGCTTCCGCTGGGTGCGATCGAATCGGGGTGCCGTCGCCGGTCGAATCCCCGCGCGCCGGGCGCGCCCGCCTCCGAACACTGGCTGCCCGCATGATCAACCGGATGACGTTCGGCCACGTGGGGCCTTCTGTGCCCCCGCGGTTCATTAGCGGGCGATTCGGCTTTTCCTCTCGACAGAACCGATTAATCGTGGGCCCACGAAGTGGGATCCATCCCCGCTGGACAGCCACGCCCCGATCGGGTGCTGGCTCTACGGGCTGCGATCGGAACGCACCGGTTTGGACCCGCGGGAGGAGGGGTTTCCACCCTTCGTTTCCGGCCGCCGTCTCTTGCCCCTATCCGTGCTCCCCAAATATATCCGCGACCCTGCGGTCGAGGACAAAGATGATGATGCGTTCTCCTGTTCGAGTGCTGAGATCCGAGTGCACGCTGATGACGTTCGCTCCGGTGAGATGCTTGATGCGATCTTGCAAGGACGGCCTGAGGTCTTGGATCAGTCGATTGCGCGTGTCTTTGATTGATTTTCGGCCCGCAGGGGTCTTGGCTTGCTCATATTCCACGGGGGTCAGGTCTCTCAGCAGGCGC
Source organism: bacterium (assembly GCA_035307765.1). Classification (NCBI taxonomy): domain Bacteria; species bacterium. Next base: position 81,035 of record DATGHU010000013.1, read on the forward strand.
ACAACGAGCAGGTCATCGACGAGATACGTCCGATATCCCTCAGGGCCACGTCCTATCCGCTCTTTGAGGGACCGGATGATCGTATGAACAATTTCCTCAGCAGCCTCTTGCTTCCGTCCTGACCCTGAGGACACGACCGTCCTCCTCCGAGGCCGAATCACTCACCTACGGAGTTTCACTAGCCGGACACGCAAGGTCCGGACATTACCGACCGACGTCCTGAGCCTTCACCTATTTATTCGGCTAAATTGACGCAAATCCTCTTCGGGAACTTGCCGGTATCGCAGCAGCCCGGAATCCGTGCGACCAGCAGGTGATTCCTTGCGGGGTTCTTCGGCCGTGGTTCGCCCTCCGAACGCCGCACCACCCCCCTACCCACGGCCCCTCCCCGCGCTTCCAGCACGATGTCTGTCGATGCGCGGTGACGATGGCTGATCGCGGCGCGACCGCAAAACGTGTGTGTGACGAACGCGACCCTCCCTACCCGGCGGGGAGGTCGGCCAAGACATTTCCCTGCTGATCGCCCAGCGCATGGATGATCCCCAGGACCTGTCCAATTTGGGCTCCGACGGTCCTGGCAAAGGGGAACAACTCCTCCGTCAGCGCCCTCGTACCACACATCATGGCGAGCACACCGAGGCGCTTGTTGTCGTGAAGAAGCGGGGCAATGAGTGCAGACTGTTCCGGCCGCTCGTCATTGTGTAAGATCCCCCGAGGCATGCGCAAGGGAACCACCGCGGGTATCCCCTCTTCAATCGCGCGGTGCAGGACCCGTGCGTGACCGAACAAATCCGCCACCCCGTCGTATGCCAACTGGGGAAACCCCAGTTGAACGCGAGGCTGCAGGGTCCCATCCGCGCCCATCAGGAAGATCACACCTCTGACGACCCCGACCGCGTGCAGCGTTCTCGTGAGGAGCTCTTCAAGAACACCATCCACTGAGCCGTGCCTGAGGGCATCCAAGAACGTGGACAGGACGGCCAACTCGGCCTCCCGTCGCATCAACCGTTGGCGGATGCTTGTATTGACCATCATCTGCCGATCAAGCTGTTGCGCCAGTCGGCGGGTGTAATCCGCTCCCAGCCCGTCCGAAATGGCGGTGGCAGGCGGAGGCGTCACGCCCAGCGTCAAACTGATGGCCGCGACGACCGATTGAAATCCGGGGTCCTTGATCACCAGGTCGTTGGCCCCCACTTCACGGGCGAGTTGACGATCGACCTCCTCGTTGTACGCCGAGGAGTAGAGTAACACGGGGACGTGGGAGAGTTTGGCGTCTTTCCGGACTGCCAGACAAAATTGAAACCCATCCATTTGCGGCATCAACACATCCGAGAGGATCAGATCGGGCGGACTCTGATGCGCGCGGGTGAGGGCTTCGGTCGCATCGGAGGTTCCCACAACCCCAAACCCCGCATGCTCCAGGCGCGTCTTCACCAGGCTGAGATGGATCGGGTCGTCGTCAACGACGAGGACCCGCTCCCCCGTCCCTATCCGTTCCAGACCATCCTTGGGCGGCAGGTAGGTATCGATGGTTTCGAGGAGGTGCGACGTTGTGATCGGTTTGAATAAGTAATCGGTACATCCCACTTCGATGCTCCGAGCCTCCTCGGCCCCGGTCATCACTCCCGTATAGGCGATAATCGGGACGTCAACGCCGCCCGGCAGGCTGCGAATCTTCTGAATGAGGTTGAATCCATCGATGTCCGAAAGCACAAGATCCACAATGATCAGGTCCGGGTGCTGCGTCATCAATTCGAGCACGTGACGTCCATCTCGAGCTTCCAGCACAGCGTACCCGGCCTTCTCCAACGCGACACGAATATCTTTGAGCCCTAAGGGGTGACCCTCAACGACCAAAATGGTGTAGGGGTTCAAATCGACCGATCGCTCAAACATCAACGCACCCCCCCTGGAGCATCTGCAAAAGGATCTCCCGGCGGTTTGGCCGGAACGCGCGTGCGGGGGTACTTGCTGTGTCGCGGGAATGAGACGGTCCGGCAGACCCGGCAGCGTGCGGCGGTGGGCTCAAAAGGATCGTGGGACGCCATACGTGGTCGGCACTTCGCCGTCGAGGGCCCTCTCGGGCTCCTGTGCGCCGCGGCGCCGGGAAAATCCCCATTGGTATGGAGCGAAGCAAGAAGAAGGATGCAACACTCGAAGAATATGGCCGCGAGATGAGAGCACCTCCCACAGTGGCATCAACCAGCGAGTACGCCTCGACTGGCTCACCGTGGGCGGACATGCTGCCAAGGGTGGCAGCCCTCCCACCTCGCCATCCAGCCGTGATTCCAGGCCATCGAACCGCCTGGCCAGGGGCTTCTCGGGAGCCTCGTTGGTGGACGTGCTCCGCGACGAGCCCTGCTGTACCGGGAGTGTACCCTCCTTTGGGCCTTCTTAGACCTATGCCAGGCCTGGTTTCAGGCACTGGAGAGGCCTGAAACCGAGCTCGGGGTGAGACCGATAGGCCGGTCCCGTTACCCCTTCGGCGATTGGCTCGACGATCGGCAGTGCTGGCAGATCGACGGCGCACCGGCACAGCCCCACGTCACCCCGTCTGCGAAACCGCGGCAACTTCAGACGGAACCGTATACAGGAATCGTATGAGTCCAATAGAAGGGGCGAACACGCGGGGGATCATCCCTCGCTACAGCGGAACGGCAAGGAGGGCGTTGTGCGACGCTCATTAGGCGGGGGGAGGCGGAAACCATGGCACATGTCGAGCAACGATTGAAGGACCTGGGCATCGTCTTGCCAGATTTCGGTCCGGTAGGCTATTACGGCACAAGTTACGGCAAGATGAAGGCCCACCATCAGGTCGGCAGCATCCTGTTCTTGAGTGGACACGTGCCTGAGCGAAACGGAACCATCTTGCACCCGGGTAGACTCGGAGATACTGTGACCGTTGATCAAGGCTATGAAGCCGCGGGGCTGGCTGCGGTTAACAGTCTCGCGGGGATTAAGCAGGCGGTCGGGAATCTCGATCGAATCGTGAGTATTGTGCGCTCCCTGTGTTTCGTCGTCTGCACCCCTTCGTTCTACGATGTGCACAAGGTGTCGAGCGGAGCCACCGACCTGTTCGCCGAGGTGTTAGCCGATCGGGGCGTTGGGGGGCGGGCCACTATCGGTGTGACCAGTCTTGCCAAGAACCATTGCTTCGAACTTTGGCTGACCGTGGAAATTGAGTAACCGGATCAGCCGATTCGCCGGCCGTTTCTTCACCGCAGCGATCCCCGATGGGTACCCGTCCGGCAACCCGGGGGCCGCGGCGCCCCGCCAGATCGGCGGGCTTCCTAAGAGCTGATTTTGCCATCGGTGATACGCAAGCCTGAACGGGAAGCGCGCCGTGGATCCTGGGCCATCGAATCACCGGCGAGGGCAGCCGGCCCACGCGCATCGAAGCCCACTTCCTCGGGGGGCGATTCACGCGCCGGGGCGTTCTCATCGGCGAGGACTTTATGCCCGGGTCGAACATGCCGAACAATAGGGCAATGCCTCCTAATCTCTTGGGCATCTCAGGAATTTCAGGTAGAAGTCCGGCCCGGAAGCGGTACCGCACCCGTCATGTGCAGAAACCGTACCCGGCCTGGCGCTCGGGTGGGGCTCGGCTCGACGGCTGTGCGCGCCTTCCGTTACCAGAAACCCTGAACATCACGAGATCCTTCTGGTAGAAGTACATGTTCAAGAAAGGCATGGAGACGGCAGCCAACGACCTAGAGGCGTGGGCCAGTGTGAGGTTCAGAGGTGGCAGAAATGAAAATCGGTTCGATTGTTATCCGCTGTCTTGAGTTCGACAAAATGTTGGCATTCTGGCAGGAAGCCCTCCACTACGTCCCCAGGGAACCCGCGAAGGGTGGCTGGGCGGTGCTTCGTGATCCCCAAGGAAGAGGGCCCAATATATCTTTGGATCAAGTTCCTGAAAAGCACTCAGGCAAGAGGAGCAGGTTGCACTTAGACCTCTACACCGACAACCAAGAAGGTGAGGTGGAGCGCCTAATCAAAATCGGGGCAACTCGCTATCCGTGGAGGTATCCCAAGGGCGCTGACTTTACAGTGCTCGAAGATCCCGATGGCAACCTCTTCTGCGTCGTTCAGAAGACCTAACTCGCCGCAGAAAACAAGAGAAAACCAACCCGATTTGCCCGACCCCGACTGATTGGCCCGTGGCCGCTAGGGCCCTCGGGACGAGAGAGCGGGAACGTCAGGTGGCGCGGGCGGCCGACCGCACGCTCGAGCGGTACTGCGCGATTCTGAAGATGGATAATTTGCTGACACCGAAAACGCGCAGATCACGAGGTGGAACGCCAGCTCGACGGGGCAAGGGGAACATGAGCTGGGTTAGCAGCCCCCTGCCGTAGGGACCAGGCCGAGCGGCGACTCGCCGTCTTTCAGCTCTCGATAGCGGACAAATCGAGCCGACTGAGTCGCTCCGGATCCGCCAGGATGTTGATCTCGACGATCCTGCCGCCGGCGACCGTGCAGCCGAGCACGGCGAACAGTCGTGAGCGCTCCGCCATCTGCCCTCAGCACAACGTCCGGGTCGAGCACGGAGACAACGCCGTGGAAGTCGCCATTGCGGGCCGCCGCCAGAAAGGCATCGATGATCTGGCGCTGCTGCTGCAGATTCGGATCTGACGTCGGCGCCTGACCTTGGACGCCTCGTCGCGCACGGCTCGCGAGCTGCCGCGCCGCGACGGGCGAACGGTCCACGATCGGCGCGATTTCCTCGAGCGTCATCCCGAACACATCGTGAAGGACAAACGCCAGGCGCTCGGCGGGCTTCAGTCTTTCGAGGACCACGAGGAGCGCGAGACCGACCGAATAGGCAAGTGCGGCGTCAGACTCCGGATCCCCATCGGCGGGAGCGATGATTGGATCGGGCACGTGCATGTCCGAGGGATCCTCCCGGCGCGAGGCCCGTGTACGCAACAGGTCCAGGCACACCCGCGCGACGACGGTCGTCCGCCAAGCTCTGAGGTTCTCGACGTCGCTGACATCGGTCCGGCCGAGTCGAATCCAGCTTTCCTGGACCGCATCGTCTGCATCGCTCGCCGACCCGAGCATCCGATATGCCACCGCGCGCAAATGCGCTCGGTGCTGTTCGAATTGCTCAGCGAGTCCCTCAGGTGTGGGCATCGGTCACATTCCTCCGTCGCGGTCTGTCAGGGTACTAACGGACGAAACTTCTCAGATGTGACAGAACCGCTGTCGTCTTGAAAAAGCTCATCGCCTGTCCTCGGCCCATTGTTCGCGCAGCCTGTTCCGGTTGGTGCTCCTGATAGCTCGGTTCAAGAATCGGCGTTGCCCCGACGCCATAGCCGAATTGGAGACGATGGCGATCCGACCGCTCGCGAATCGGCTCCGCTGGTGGCTCCGCAATGCGTCAGAAATCGGTGGCCCCGGTCGCGATCACTAACGGGACGAGGATCCGTTCAGGTGAACGGCAGCTCGAACGAGCGCCTTGAAAGCCTTCTCGTCAATCTCATCTCCCGCATGGATGACTATCGCGCGCATGGCGTTGCCCTCGAGGCCGGAGTTGAAGAGGCCTTTCGGGTCCTTGAGAGAAGCTCCCTTGGCGAAGGTCAGCCTCACATGGTTCTTGTAGGTCTCGCCGGTGCAAATGATCCCCGCGTGGGACCATACCGGAACCCCGGCGGGGTTCGATGGCTTCCTCCATTTCAGCTCCTCGACCACCTCTGGGTCGGCCTGCTTGATGAGAGTACGGAGCCGGGAGAGCAGCTTGCCGCGCCAGTCGCCCAGCTCCGTGATCCTCGCGCCTATCCTCCGGGAAGATGATTCGGTTTTCGGTGAGCCGCTCTTTTCCATCTAATCACTCCTCCCCAAACGCAAAATGCTTGCTTTGGCATCATCCTGCCATCATCCTGAAATATATTGCGCAAAAAGAATCAAACGACCAATTCCCACCAATGTCATCAAGCGGTCTTGCATCCTCTCGATCACCGCGGGATTCCATATTCAGTGTGGCTCGCCTGGCGTTGTCTGAGGCGAGAGTTGAACCTCCAATCACCAAGCTCTTTGATTCGCGCGTCAATGAGCGGAGAAGGGCGTTCGCTTTCCCGAGAGGTTCTCATTTTCACGCTCCCTTCAGCCATCCGGCTGAACACCAGGCCTACCAGCGCGCCAGCTGCGTGATTTGAATGAGGTTGCCGTAGGTGTCGTTCAGCATCGGGATGGTCGAGCCGGTCACCTCGGTAGGCGGCACGGTGAACTCGGCGCCGCGGGCTTTGATGCGCTCGTACTCGGCCTTGACGTCGTCGGTGTAGAACATGGCAGCGGGCTGGCCCTGCTGAAACATAGCCTGCTGATAGGCTTTGGCTGCCGGCTTGTCGTTGAGCGCGAGCTGCAGCTCGGTCCCGTCCGGTTCTTCGGGTGAGGCTACGGTCAGCCAGCGAAACGGCCCATGGCTGAAATCGGCCTTCTTGGCAAAGCCCAGCACTTCGGTGTAGAATCGCAGAGCCTTCTCCTGGTCGTTCACGTATAGGCTTGTCAGTTTGATTTTCATGAATTTTCCCCTCCCTCCAGTCACGTTCGTGGTGTGTGCCGCGTCATTCCATTGGCGGAACGCGACGGGAGAATGTGATAGATGAGTGAAGGGCGAGTTGTTGGTTGAGCAAGTCGAGGCCGAATCGAGATCGTCATTTGGGGGCGCCGGATACGGACAAATGTCCGATGAGCCGGCCGGCACCGGGTGCTCTCTGCGGCCACCGGCGTGATCGCGGCACCCGCGGGAAGGCGATCCCCAGGATTTGGCTCTTACAAGACCCTCTGCGGGGTCGGACGGCAACGCCGGCGCGGCGGTTTCCAACTCGCCCCGAGGGGATACAGTCCAGACCCTCACTCAAGTCGCGGCCGGCCGGTGTTTGGCGTAGCAGAAGCCATCTAAATTAGGACCGTCATAAGGCGCGGGCATCACGCGGCGGTTTTAGGCACAAGTTCATGGGCAAGGAGCAGCGTCGTGTGTCATGGGGCCCCCGGCCGAATGCTCTGGTCGCCCGGGCGCCGGCGAATGTAACCCCCTGTCCGGTACCGTCGCCCATAGGCCCAACACATGAGATGACGGGGCCGGAGCAGCCAGTTTGCTCGCGACTTTGTCCGCACCGCCGCGGTGTTCCCGTCCGCAGTGAGGGAGAAGCACGCCGATGCGAAACGATAACGCCGGACCAGGTTCGGTGCTTAGCGCAATATCCTTGCGACCGTTCCGGTTGTGGCTGGATCGCCAGACCCTTTGATGTGGCTCGCAGCACCCATTGATGCCCTTTCCAGGACCGTGAGGACAAACCGCGAGACTCCGCGCTGCACGTACCGATAAATAAGGCACGCTGTGGCGGAGGGGAGTGGGAATCGAACCCACCACGGGCGATCAGGCTCGTCGACAGTTTTGAAGACTGCGAGGCCCACCAGGACCCTTGCCCCTCCCCCCATCACGCGTCCACCGCGAGGAAGCCCTTCTTGGGGTGGCGACCTCGAGATGGTTGCATTCTAGCGCGATGCCGGAGCGATGCCAACCCTGAGGGACCACGCGGAATGGGATTAGCCGGAGGGGTGGGTCACCCGAGCTGGATGGGTCGAACGCGCACCCCATCACTGATCACGGTGCCGGACGCACCGAGCCGTCGGTCTTGCATTTAGCGATCGGCTGATGGGTACGCGATGCGGGAGAACTTTCTTCGATTCAGCTGTGCCGGGTACCGCGACCGTGGTTTTTTCTGCGAGAGGATGATGCGATCCTTAACCGCTTCTCGGGCTTTTTGGGCTTGCCGGTGTCCACGATCGCCTCCTCATAGTACACCACGCCCCCACGGGAATCGCGGATGGCCCGCGAAACCCGCCACACGCACTGGGTTGAGCCGTCGCGCCGTCGAAGGCGAACCTCCCCGCCGGTGGGCAGGTATTCCGCGCCCGCCGACACATCGGGTTGAGGTCGGGGAACCGAATCGATATAGTGGTCCCCAACATTTACGTTCCTTAACGTCTCCGCATCCGAATAGCCGACCATCGCCGCGAACGCGGGGTTCGCCTCAATGATCTCGCCGCTGGGGGTTGTCTGCGCCAGCCCGATGGGAAGATGGTCGAAGGTGTCCCGGAAGCGGCGCTCGCCCTGCTGAGCCGCACCCAGCACCTGGACCAGCCCCAAGGCCTGCCCGATCTGATTGCCGACGGCCCGCGCAAAGGGGCGCATTTCCTCCGTCAGCGCCCTCTTGCCTGACGTCGCGACAAGCACGCCCACACACTCACCGCGTTGGAGAAGCGGGCTGATCAACGCGGACTGCTCCACCCGCTCGGGCCCAAACACCGCCCCCGGGGGGAAGATGAAAGAGGGGATCACCTGGGGAATTTTCCGGGTGAGCGCCTCGCGAAGCACCCGGGCGTGGCCAAAGAAATCGTCGAGGTGGCGTCGGATCGAATCGGGATACCCCGACCAGGCTCGCGGACGCAGTGTCCCGTTCGGCCCGCTGAGGTAGATCACACCCCGGGGGGCGCCCAAAGCGTGCAGCACCTTGTGGAGCATCTCCTCGAGGATCTCGTCCACCGAATCACACTTCACGGCTTCGACGAGGCTGGAGAGAACCGCCAACTCCGCTTCGCGCCGCATGAGCCGCTGGCGGATGTGTGCATTCATCGACACCTGTCGGTCCAGTTGCTGGGTGAGACGGCGTGTATAGTCCTCCCCCAGCGTGGGACCGCCGGCCGTTGCGCGGGGTGGGGGCGGCGTGTTGAGGTTCGCGATCACGGCCGCGACGACCGACTCGAATCCGGGCGATTTAACGACTAAGCCGTTGGCTCCCGCCTCACGGGCGAGGCGTTGGTCGATGTCCTCACTATAGATAGAAGAAACGAGCAGCACGGGAGTGCGGGCAAGCCGCGGATCCTCTCGCACCTGGAGGCAGAATTGGAACCCATCGACCTCAGGCATGAGGACATCCGAAACAATCAAATCAGGCGGGAGCTCACGCGCACGGGCAAGCGCGTCGGCGGCGTTCGCGGAAGCGACGACGGCAAACCCCGCGCGTTCCAGGCGCGCCGCGATCAACCTGCGGTGGGTCGGATCATCGTCCACGACAAGGAGTCGTTGTCCGCGACCACCTGGCTTCTGGAGATCTCGATCGGGCAAGTAGGCCCCGACCATCTCAAGGAGCTGCCTGGGTGCAACGGGTTTGAAGAGGTAATCGGTGAATCCGGTTTCAATGCTGCGGGCCTCCTCGGCGGCGGTCAGAAACCCGGTATAGGCAATGATCGGGATATCCTTTCCCCCGGGAAGGCCGCGAACCCGTCGCACCAGTTCAAACCCATCGATATCGGGCAGGATGAGGTCCTGAACAATGAGGTCGGGACGATGGGCCATCATCTCGATCAGAGCGTGGCCGCTCCGGGCCTCGAGCACCGTGTATCCCGCCTTTTCCAGGGTCACGCGGACGGTCTTCAGCCCGGTCGGGTTGTCCTCAACGACCAGGATGACGTAGGGATCCAGGTCCACGGATCGGTCAATCATCGGCGAGGCCTGTGCATCCCCCCCGGCGGGCGGGGGACACGGTCGGCCCCGCGAGGGGCCCCCTACTGGAGCGACGACGTCCTCGGAGCACACTCCGCTCGGGATGGGGCGTCCTAGGACGACGGGGCGCGCACGGATCGCCTGCGCTGATGGGCGGGTCAAGACTGGAACCATTTAGATGCCGTTGCTGCAAGGCGAGCCACCTCCCGCACACGGAACAACCCGTTGAAGACCTTGATCGGTGTGCTGTGAAGCGGTCACACCGCGCGGGTCCGCGGGTTCTCCCACCTCATCTTCCAGCCAACCTCTCTCAGCAGGCTCGCACCTTGGCCCGGAGGACGCTCAGGGCCTCGCGCACGTGCCCCTGACCTAACCTCCAGACAACTTCCTTGTGAATGGATACCCACCATCGAGTTTTTCTAGACCTGATGGAGGTTCCCCCGAACAAAGCCGGCGGCGCCCTGCCCCCGGGCCCGCGTCCAGCTCCGTCGATTGGGCGGGCGCGCTATGGCGGGGGGGCCGGCCGTACGAGCACCCGCTTGTCGCCGACCCGGCGGGTGACATGCCGAGCGTCAAAGTACTCCAGCACGGTCAGAGCAAACTTCCGGCTGGTTCCCAACAGGTCGCGGAGTCCCGCAACCGTAACCTCGCCGTGCGCTTCGATCTGCGCGACGACCCGCGATTCGATTTCCGCGAGCGCTTCGCGGTGAACGGTGATGTCCCCGCCGACATGCACGAGCGTTCCATCATCCAACAGCGTCTGCAACATCCGCTCGCCCACGGCACGATCTTGCGCTGCGGCAACCGCTTCCTCGAAGCTCGGCGGCCCGAAGCGGCCCCGCCGAAACCCGTCTTCGATCGCCCGGCGCGCGGAGGTCTCCAGCGGGTTGTGGACGAGGCGAAAGGCCGATAGCGAAACGAACCCTGCCTGGACGGCGACCTCGCCGCGCGCAACCAGCGCGTCCACGGCGTACCCGTACAGGCGGTCGTCGCCGGCGCCGAACGCGCGGCTCTTCAGGTCGTCCCGCGGCATCCCCCGGCGCCAGGGAGCGGCGGCGTGATGCGCCTCCAGCGTGCGGAGGACCCCGTCCTGCACGGCCCGGACCACGCCCGCGGCGAACAGACGCCCCCGGAGATCGACCGCCTCCCCCGCCGCCGCCAAGTCCGCCAGGCGTCCGGCGACATGATCCCGGGTCGCGCCGACCACCTTGGCGAGGGAGTCCGCCGTCGTCCCATCCCGGCCGGCGGCCCCGAGGGCTGCGGTCAGCTGCCCGTCCACCCCCGATCCCTCCTGCGACACGACCGCCTGGGCCGCCGCCGCGGATCGACGACGAAGAGGGGCTCGCGCGGTAATGACCTCACCACCGCCGATGGTGGTCATGGGAGAGTACCGTCGGAGGACGAACGGGTCGCCGCGAGCCACGACGGTCGATCGTTCCAACCGCAGCTGCGCCGGGGCTGTCTCCCCGGGACCGATGCGCCCCCGATCCAGCAGCCGGATCCGCCCGATCACCTCGTCGGCAGCGACGTAGCACCGGATTCGCTCGTTGTGCTTGAGGTCCGGCGCCCCACCCAGCAGCCGGACGCGCACGTCGAGCACGGCCGTGGGCTGGAAGGCCCCCGGAGCGGCGAGCACGTGGCCGCGCGCCACCTCCCCCTTCGCCGCCCCCACGATATTGAGGGCGACGCGCTGCCCCGCCCGCGCTTCCACGACCGGAACCCCGTGGCTCTGCACCTGGCGCACGCGCACCTCGCGTTCAGCGGGAAGCAGTTCGAGCAGGTCCCCCGGCCGGACCCGCCCCGTCCAGAGCGTGCCGGTCACCACCGTCCCAAATCCCGGCATCGTGAAGCTGCGGTCGACCGGCAGCCTCGTTGGAGCGTCCACCTCGCGTGGAGGGAGCGTCTGGAGCGCGTCGTCGATCGCCGCGACGAGCGCGGGGATCCCGTCACCGCGATGCGCCGAGACGGAGACGATCGGCGCCCCCTCAAGAAAGGACCCCGCGACGAGTGCCCGCGTATCGTCGATCACGAGGGGCAGCCACTCCGGGTCCGTCACCAGGTCGATTTTGTTGAACACGAGGATGCCGCGCTGGACCCTGAGGAACCGGAGGATGTCGAGATGCTCGCGCGTCTGCGGCATCACCCCCTCGTCGGCCGCGATCACCAGCAGCACGAGGTCGAGGCCGGTGGAGCCCGCCAGCATGTTGCGGATGAGCCGCTCGTGTCCGGGCACGTCCACGAGGCCCACCCGCCGCCCGCTGGGAAGATCGAAGTGCGCGAAGCCGAGGTCAATCGTCATCCCCCGCCGCTTCTCCTCCTCGAGCCGGTCGGGGTCGATCCCGGTGAGCGCCCGAACGAGCGCGCTCTTGCCGTGATCGATATGCCCGGCGGTGCCGACGACGGCGTATCCCTGGGGAGCCGCTGGGACGGAAGGGGTCGGGCGCAGAGGGCTCACCGTGCGCGGCCGACCGCCACGGGCCTACGCGCCGGTGCCCCCCGCGGCCGCCGCAAGGGCCGCGGCGAGGGGAGGCAGGTCTTCCGGGGACAGCGTGCGGAGGTCGAGGATCAACCGGTCGTCGACGATCCGACAGAACACGGGAGGCCGGGCGTGGTGCAAATGCCGCTCCCACATCTGCGGGGACCCATCCGCCGGGCAGACGGCCACTCCCCACGACGGCAGCTCCACCCCGGGGAGCGCCCCCCCACCCGCCTCAGCAACGGTGGGGCTCACCGCGATCGTCGCGGCGGACCCCAGCATCGCACGGAGACGCGCGGCCAGCTCGTGGGCACGGGACGCGAGGACGGAGGGATCGGCGCTCAGCATCCGCAGGACCGGAATCGCCTCCCACGCGCGATCCGGATCCCGGTAGACTCGCAGCGTAGCCTCGAGCGCCGCCAGATCGAGCTTGTCGATTCGCACCGCCCGGGCGATCGGGTGCGCCCGGATCCGGCCGACGATTGGTTCGCGCCCCACGATCACGCCGGCCTGCGGGCCGCCAAGGAGCTTGTCCCCGCTGAAGGTGATCACGTCCACGCCGGCGGCCACGGCGGCTCCGGCGGTGGGTTCCGCGGGGAGGCCGCGGGCGCTCAGGTCGATCAGCGCTCCGCTCCCCATGTCGAACACCACCGGGATCCCGACGCGGCGCCCCAGGGCGGCGAGGTCGCCCGGTGGAACCTCGTGGACAAATCCGCGCATCGAGAAGTTGCTGCGGTGGACTTTGACGAGGAGGGCGGTGTCGGAGGTCAGCGCCGACTCGTAATCGCGCAGGTAGGTCTTGTTCGTCGTCCCTACCTCGACCAGTCGGCACCCGCTGGCCGCCATGATGTCGGGAATGCGGAAGCTCCCGCCGATTTCGACGAGTTCCCCGCGCGAGATCACCGCTTCGCGCCCCCGCGCCAGCGCGGTCAGCGACAGCAGGACGGCCGCCGCGTTGTTGTTCACCGCAAGCGCCGCCTCCGCCCCGGTCAACTCCCGCAACAGGGCGGCGACATGGCGCTGGCGCGAGCTCCGCTCGCCGGTCGCCGGGTCGACCTCCAGAACCGTCACCCCGGCCGCCGCGGCGACGGCCTGGCGCGCGGCGTCACACAGCGGGGCGCGCCCGAGGTTGGTGTGGAGCAGCACG